>JANJVS010000153.1 GCA_024709955.1 Rhodocyclaceae bacterium | reverse complement strand
CCGGAGGGACGGGGCGCTTTTGGCCGCATGGCGGTGTTGCTCCCTCCTTATGTGGAGCCACCACATCGCGTCGGTCGCGCCTTGCCCTGCGGCCAAAATCGCCCCGTCGCACCCGTCGCCTGAATGAGAACAGGCCCTAGGGCCTATTCGGCCAGGCGCCTGAGCAGCTCGAACAGCCGTCCGTAGAACTCCGGATCGACGACGGTTTCCTCGCCGACCTTGACCATCGCCTCCTTTTCCGTCGACCAGGGCAGGGTCACCGAGCCGACTCCGGCGACGCTGAGGCCGGTGTTGCTCGCGCTGGTCTTGAGCTCGTAGCGGGTCTGCACCGCGCTGGCGTAGATCACCGTGCCGTCCGCGCCGGGCAGGCAGACCAGGTTGATGTCGAGCTGCATCTGGTACTTGGCCTCGGGCTGGAAATACTTGGTGCCGCGGATGGTCTGGGTGTCGCTGCCGTGCACCTGGTAGCCCTGGCTCAGCAGGGCGCGCTGGCCGTAGCGGCAGGCGGCCAGCGGTCCGGCGGCGAGGCGCAGCTCGAAGGGCGAATCGGCGGCGAACTTTTCGGCGGTGTAGGCCGGCGGCGGCACGTTGCCGGCGCAGCCGGCCGCCAGCAGGGCGAGGCCCAGGACGGCCGCGGGCAGCGGGAAGGCGGGGCGGGATCGGTCGCGCATGGCGGCGGAACATAGCCGGAAAGCGACGCCCCCGCAAGCGCGCTGCCCGACGCCTGCGTCGCCACCACTTCGCCGCCGTCGCGCGCCATCCGGGCGGCCGCTCCGGCGCGGATGGCCACCGTCCCGCCGGCGCCGACTTTTTATTCGGCGCGCAGCAGCGCCAGCGCGCAACGCGACAGCGCCGCGGCCAGCGGCAGGGTTGCCGCGGCCGGCAACGCCGCGCCGGTGAAGATATTGCGCCAGCGCTTGCCGCGCAAGGACGGCGGCAGTTCGAGCACGGTATCCCGCCATGCCGCCGCGCCGACCGGCAGGCCGCCCGTCTCCCCCAGCAGCTTGTAGGTCAGGCGCGGCACGACGGCGACGATGGCCTGCTCGCCATGCCGGCGCGCGAAGGCGCAGGCATGGGGTGCGCATTCGCCATGCACCGCCAGCGGCAGATAGGCGCCGTCGCGGAAGAGTTCCGGCATTTCGGCGCGCAGGGCCAGCACGCTCCGGATCAGCGCCAGCTTGTGGCGCGGGTCGGCCAGATCCGCGGCAAAATCGAAGTCCGCGCTCGCCGCGAGCAGCTCGCGGCGCAGCGCATAATCGACCGGCCGACGGTTGTCGGGATCGACCAGGTTGAACTGCCACAGCTCGCAGCCCTGGTAGATGTCGGGCACGCCGGGGGAGGCGAGCTTGAGCAGCGTGATGGCGAGGCTGTTCAGCAGGCCGTGATGGGCGATGCGCCGCACGCCGGGCACGAAGTCGGCGAGGAACAGGTTCTTCTCGCCGGGCGCCAGCAGGGCGGCGACGAATTCGGCGAGCGCGGCCTCGTAGGCGGCATTCGGATTCACCCAGCTGCTGTGCTCCTTGGCTTCGCGCACCGCCTTGATCATGTAAGCCTCGATGCGCGCGCGGTAAGCCTCCAGATCGGGAACGTCATCGAGCGGCCAGCTGCCGACCAGCGTCTGGTAGAGCAGGTATTCGTCGTTGGCCGAAGGCGCCGGCGCGCCGTCGATCTCGCGCTTCTTCGCGCGGTTGAGGCGGCTCCAGCGCTGGAGCATCAGCTTCCAGGCGGCCGGCATTTCGGAGAGCACGTCGATGCGTGCGCGCACGTCCTCGGCGCGCTTGCTGTCGTGCGTCGAGGTGGCGAGCAGGTTGTGCGGCCAGCGCCGCGCGCGCGCGCGCGTCGCCGCGTGGTAGGCGGCCACCGAGACACCGCAGCGGCGCGGTTCGCCGCCGACGTCGTTGAGCGAGACGAGGCGGTGGTAGCGGTAGAACGCGGTGTCCTCGAGGCCCTTGGCCATCACCGGCGCGGAGAACTGCTGGAACTTCATGGCGAAGGCGAGCACGGCGGCGCGATAATCCTCGCCGCGTCCCTGGGCCCGGTCGAGGGTAAGCACTTCGCGCACAAAATCGAAGATCGAAATGTCGGCCGCCGGGCTGCGCTTCTTCGCGACGGCGACGGCCCATTCGATATGACGCCGGTCGTCGGCGGATACGTTGATGGGGCCGGCCGGGCCGACGTAGGCGCGATAGACCGGGAAGCAGGCGACGGTCTCGGCGAGCGCGTCCCTGAGGCCGCTGAGCGTGAAGTCGCAGGTGTCGCGGTCGAGCGCGGCGATGCGTGCCAGGCGGCTGGCCAGCACGTTGAGCTCGCTCGCCAGCGCGGTGTCCATGATCAGCTTCTTGGCGCGATAGACGAGCTCGTCGAAGTCCGTGCGCGCGCCGACGAAGTCGTCGTAGATGCGCGTCAGGCGCCGCGCCGCCGCCGGATCGACGCACAGCGCGTTGGCCAGGTTGGCGAAGCGGTAGCCCGTGGCGCCATGGATCGGCCAGTCCGCCGGCAGCTGCTCGTGGTCGGCGAGAATCTTCTCGATGACGAGGTACAGCGGCAGCGGCTCGCCGGCGGGAGGCGTGGGCAGCGGCCGGCCGCCGGCCCGCTCCTGCAGGCGGGCGAAATAGCGGCCGGGATCGTAGAGGCCGTCGGGATGGTCGATGCGCAGGCCATCCACCTTGCCCTGCGCCACCAGTTCGAGCACGAAGCGGTGGGTGGCCTCGAATACCGCCGCATCCTCCATGCGCAGGGCGGCGAGATCGTTGATGTCGAAGAAACGGCGATAGTTGATCTCGTCCGAGGCGACGCGCCAGAAGGCGAGGCGGTAGCCCTGCGCCTGGATCAGCGCGTGCAGCGCGTCGAAGCTGGCCGGTTCGCCGGGACGGCCGTTGAGCTCGTCGAGGTTTTCCCGCACCTGGTGCGCGATGTCGGGGCAGGCCGCGCAAAGCGCGGCGAGGTGGCGCTTATGCACCTCCTTGTCGCGCTGGCGCTCGGCCACCGCGGCGGCGTCGGTCGTCAGGCGCTCGGGCAGGCGCGCGAAGGCGGTCAGCAGGCTCTGCAGCTCGACGAGACGCTCGTCCCCCTCCCCCAGCACGGTCGCCAGGCGCTCCATGCGCGGGCCGACGATGCGCGGGTAACTGCCCGGATCGATCGGCAATCGATGCTGCCAGTAGAACAGGCTGAACTCGCCGCGCTCGGCGTCGAAGTCGAGCCGCAACTCGCCGCGATTGAGCACCGCGCCGTAATGGTCGCCCAGCAGCGGCAGCAGCACCTTGCCCTTGAGGTCGGGATTGAGGGGATTCCAGTCGATGTCGAAGTAATCGCCGTGCGCGGCGGCGGGGCCATTCTCCAGCACGTCGAGCCACCAGGCGTTGTCGGCGCCCATCACGCCCATGTGGTTGGGCACGACGTCGAGGATCTGTCCCATGCCATGGGCGTGGAGCGCGGCGACGAAGCGTTCGTAGTCTTCCGCCGCGCCGATCTCCGGATTGAAGGCCGCGTGGTCGACGATGTCGTAGCCGTGGCCGCTGCCGGGCCGCGCTTTCAGATAAGGAGACGCATAGACGTGGCTGACACCCAGCGCGGCGAGATAGGGCACGAGCTCGGTGGCCCGCGCGAAGGTGAAATCCTTGTTGAACTGCAGGCGGTAGGTGGCGCGCGGGATGACCGCCCGGCGCGCTGGCGGCGGCTCGACGGGATGCGGGGAAACCGCGCTGCCGCGCTCGCGCCGCAACACCTCGCCATGCGCGAGGAAGCGCGGATCGGCGGGCCAGTCCTCGATGTCGAGCGCGAGGCGGCGGCGCCAGTTGGGATGCTGGTCGTCGAGCGTTCCCGGCAGGTTCGCCTGCTCGACGGCGCCGAGGATGTCCTCGGGCTGCACCATGCAGACGCGGGCCGGGCTGCGGGCGAGATAGGCCTGCACGCCAAGCGCGAAGGGCAGGGTGATTTCCGGCGCCGCGACCGGATGGACGCCCGCGCCCTCGGGCAGCAGCTTCTCGCGTTCCAGCGCCACCAGCAGGCGGGCGCGGTCCCGGGCGCGCTCGACGACGAGCGCCGCGCGCAGCCCTTCGCCCGGGAACAGGCCCAGCGCCGCGCGGGCGTCGAGGTCGCGCCCCTTCCAGAATCCCGCCAGGGTCGGCATGTCGTGGGTGCTGAAGGCCACCAGGGACTGGGACGGAAAATCGGCCGGCGGCAGAAAGGCGCCGTCTTCGCCGCGCTCCTCGACGAAGGGCCGGTAGGACAAAATGTCGGCGCTGGCGAGACGGTGGCGGAAGCCGGCCGGCACCGTGCCGAGATCCTCGCCGATGACGAGGCACTGGTTGCGCCGGCTTTCCAGCGCGACGATGCCGAGCAGGTCGTCGAGCGGATAGGCGACATAGGCGCCCTCGGTCGGCGGCCGCGACGCGGGCACCCAGAAGACGCGCGTCATGAACATCGCGTGATCGAGGCGCAGGGCGCCGGCGTGGCGCATGTTTTCGCGCAGGGCGGCGATGAACGGCGCGTAGGCGGCCGCGCGCAGGCGATGCGGAACGAAGGGCGGCAGCCCCCAGTCCTGGCCGTTCAGGTTGATCGCCTCCGGCGGCGCGCCGGCATACGCGCCGGCGGCGAAAGCATCCTGCCAGGCCCAGACCTCGGCGCCGCCGGGATTCGCGCCGACGGCGAAATCGGCATACACGCCGATGCCGAGCCCCCGCCGCCAGGACTGGCGGCCGACCTCGGCGAGCTGGCTTTCGGCGAGCCACTGCAGCCAGGCATGGAACTCCACCGCGTCCGCGTGCGCCGCGGCGAAGGCCGCGACGGCGGCGCCGGCGGGATCGCGATACTCCTCCGGCCAGGCGGGCCAGCCCCAGACATGCGGATCGCCGGCGCGAAAATGCGCCTGCAGGGCGTCGAACAGCGCCTGGCGCCGCAGAGGCGTCCCGCGCTCCTCGCAAAAGCGCAGGAACGCCCGGGCATGTTCGGAGTCGCGCGCCAGATGCTGTTCGCGGAAATGGCGATGCAGCGTTTCGAGCACCTCGCGCTTGGCCTGCGCCACGCCCGGGTAGTTGACCAGTTCCTCGGCGCGCAGGCCGCGCAGCCGTGCCTGGAAGGCCGGCGCGGCGACCTGCGCCTGGGCCGCCGCGCATTCGCGGAATTCGCGCGTGGCCTCGATGTCGATGTAGAGCGCGTTCAGCGCGCAGCGGCTCGACGGGCTGTAGGGGCTGAAATGCGCCGGGTTGTCGGGGAACAGCGCGTGCAGGGGATTGACGCCGACGATGCCGCCGCCGGCATCGGCGGTCATGTCCACCAGGTTGCGCAGGTCGGTGAAATCGCCGACGCCCCAGTTGCGGCGCGAACGCACGCCGTAGAGCTGGACGGCCGGGCCCCAGACGCGCCCCTGATCGCGAATGGCCTCGGGCTGATAACAGGTCGCCGGCACCACGATCAGGCTCATGGCCCATCGCTGCGCCTCCTCCGGCGCGGCGATCTCGAACCGGTGGTAGCCGAGCTCGCTCAGGCCCGGCAGTTCGAGCGCGCAATGCAGCCATTCCGTGGCCCGCGACCGCGCGGCGCGGCCTTCCCCGTCCGCGGCGATGCGCCGCTTGCCGAGCGCGACGAGTTCGGCGGGCACGCACGCGCCGGCGCCGCCTTCTCCCGCCTCGGTGCGCAGGGTCCAGGACCAGGCGCGACGGGCATCGCGCACGGGCACGCCGAGACGGATGCGCAAGGGCTCGCCCTCGCGCGCGACCAGCACCGGCGGCAGGACGCGGCGCCAGTCGCCGGCTTCGAGCTCGCGCAGAATCTCGGCCGGCGCCACCGTATCGACGGGCAGGCGCATGGCGGCGAGCAGCGCGCGCCGCGTCTGGTCGGTGGTGGCGTGTTCGTTGCCCCAGACGTCGGTGTAGCCGTCGGCGATGCCGCAATGGCGCGCCAGCGCCGCGAGTGCCGCGCGCGCGCTCATCGGTCCGCCTCCCCGTCCAGTTGCCAGATGACCGACCAGGGCGGCAGTCGGCCCTCGGCGCGCACGTCGGCGTTGAGCGGCGGCAGCGCGAAGAGCTCCCGTCCCGGGCCGGGGGCGACGCCGAGCAGTTCGTCCGGCCCGAGATTGGCGATCAGTTCGAGCCGCGCGCCGTCGCCGAGCGTCCACTGCACGCGCAAGGCCCGCGCCCCGAGGCGCGCCACCCGCGCGCCTCCCGCCATGCCCGCCAGGCGCGGCGCGATTTCCTTGCGCCGCAACGCCAGCAGCAGCTTGTGGAGCGTCAGCATGCGCTTGTGCGGCGGTGCATCGAGCGTTTCCCAGTCGAGGGCGCAACGCGCCTGGGTGGCGGGGTCGTTGGGATCGGGAATGGCCTCCCGCGCCGCCGGATCGGCGAAGCGCGCGAAGCGGGCGAATTCGTCGCGGCGGCCCGCCGTCACGGCGCGCGCCAGTTCGGCGCCGAAATCGCAGAAGAAGAGGAAGGGCTGGCTGGCGGCGAATTCCTCGCCCATGAACAGCAGCGGCGGCGGCGGCGCCAGCAGCAGCACCGCCGTGACCGCCTCCTGCGCGGCGAGCGGCGCGAGATGGCAGAGGCGCTCGCCCAGCGCCCGGTTGCCGATCTGGTCGTGGGTTTGCAGGAAATTGACGAAGGCCGTCGGCGGCAGGTGTCCGCTCGGTTCGCCGCGCGGCGCGCCGCCGCGATAAGGCGACGGCTCGCCCTGCCAGGCGAAGCCCTCGGCGAGACAGCGCGCGAGCGCCAGGCAGGGATCGTCGGCATAGTCGGCGTAATAGCCGTCCGTCTCCCCGGTGGCGAGGACGTGCAGCGCATGGTGGATGTCGTCGTTCCACTGCGCGACGCCGCCGGGCGCGGCACCGTCCCGCCAGCGCCGACTTTCTAGGTAATGCGCCTGGTTCTTGTCGTTTTCGAGGATCAGGTGAATGTGGCGCCCCTGCGCGGCGGCGAGCGCCCGCGCGGCGTCGCGGATTTCCTCGACGATGTCGGGCGCGCTGTCGTCGCGGATGGCGTGGATGGCGTCGAGCCGGAGCCCGTCGAGGCGATACTCTTCGAGCCAGTAGAGCGCGTTGTGGCGGAAGAAGTCGCGCACGGTGCGGCTGTGCGCGCCGTCGAAGTCGATCGCCGCGCCCCAGGGGGTCTGGTGGCGCGGATTGAAGAACTCGGGGCAATAGCAGTGCAGGTAGTTGCCCTCGGGACCGAAATGGTTGTAGACGACGTCGAGAAACACCATCAGGCCGCGCGCATGGGCGGCGTCGATCAGGCGCTTGAAGTCTTCCGGCCGGCCGTAGGCGGCGGCCGGCGCGAACGGCAGCACGCCATCGTAGCCCCAGTTGCGCCGCCCCGGAAAGTCCGCCACCGGCATGATCTCGAGGGCGGTCACGCCCAGGTCGACGAGATGGTCGAGGCGCGCCGCGATGCCCGCGAAATCGCCGGACGGCGAGAAGGTGCCGACATGCAGTTCGTAGATGACGGCTTCCTCCCAGGGGCGGCCACGCCAATCCTCCGCCTGCCACGGGTAGGCCGCCGGATCGATGATTTCCGAGGCGCCGTGCACACCGTCTGGATTGCGGCGCGACGCCGGATCGGGCACCGGCATGCCGTCGGGCAGCAGGAAGCGGTAGCGCGTGCCCGGACCGGCGGACGCCAGGTCGAGCGCGTGCCAGCCGTCGGCGTCGCGCGTCATGGGGAATGCGGCCGGCGGATCGCCCTCGATGTGCAGCATGACGACCGGCAGGCTCGGCGCCCAGAGACGGAAGCGCGCGCCGCCGCCCGCGAGGAGGGTCGCGCCGAAGGGCATGGCGTGGGCGTGGCCGGAGCGCGAGATCATGCCGGCGCCTTCGTTTCGTCGAGGCGGCGCAGCAGGCTGAAGAGCGGAATGGGCAGCCAGTCGGGCCGGTTCTCCATTTCGCCGAGCAGTTCGTCGAGTGCCTTTTCGAGGGTGAAGAATTCGACGAGGCGCTCCAGTGTGTCCGCGCTCTCCGCGAAGGCCGGGCATCGGGCGACCGTGGCGCGGTAGCCGGCGAGGAAGGCCGCCGTCGTTTCGCTTTCCCAGCACTGCACCAGTGGGCCGAGGCGGTGACGGTCGGCGGGGCGCTCCGCCGTGGCGCGGTTGGTCGCCATGGCGGAAACATAACTGAAGCAGCGCAGCATGCTCGCCACGTCGCGCAACGGGCTGTGCTTGCGGCGCCGTTCGGCGAGCGGACGCTGCGTGTTGCCCTCGAAATCGGTGATGACGAAGTCGTTTTGCGCCAGCAGCACCTGGCCGAGGTGGTAGTTGCCGTGGTAGCGCGTCTTGAGTCCGGCGATGCCGGACAGGCGCTGGGGCGTGAAGTGGTCGAGCAACGGCTGGCGCTGGGCGAGCAGGCGGTCGATGCCCGCGCGGATGTCGTCGCTGGCGTTTTCGCGGAAGGCTTCGAGCGCGTCGAGCGCCGTTACCGCGAGGTTGCGCGCCTGGCGGCTCCAGAGTTCGAGGTCGGCGGCCATGATCGGTTCGGGCGCGAAGGCCGGATCGTCGGTGTCCCGGCAGAAGGCCAGATGCAATTCGCCGGTACGCCGGCCGAGGATTTCCATGAGCGCGAGGAAGAAGCCATGGGGGCTGGCGCTGCCGGACTCTTGACGGCCGTTCGGGTCGGCGAGACGCTCGGCGAGGAAGCGGTCGACGTAGTCGAGCGCATAGCTCCAGCCGATGTTCTGGTGTTCGACGTAGGCCTGCAACAGGGCGAGGGTGTAGGTTTCGCCGTCGGCGCCGCGCAGCTCGATGGAGCCGGCGACCGGCACGATGTGGTCGAAGCGGGCGGTTTCGGTGAGATAGCGGCCGACCTCGACCTCCGGGTTGGCCCCCGCCTGCACGCGCCGGTATCCCTTGAGGAACAGTCGGTTGTCGAAATACACGGCGGTGTTGCTCTGTTCGAGCGCGGGATGGCGCACCGGCATGTCGATGCCGTCGGCCAGCGCGGCGAAGCTCGGGCAGGCGCGGAAGGCGAGCGTCCCCTTGCCCGCGCCGCCGAAGGGCAGGTCGAGGTTGGCGCCGATGCCGCGCGCCAGGGCGCGGCAGAAACGCTCGTCGCCGAAGGCGCCGTAGAGGATGCCCATGCGCGCCTTCTGGCGCACCTTGGCGAGCGTCCACGGCGCGAGGGCAGCGAGCTGCTCGTCGCCGGCCTCATCCTCCCAGCGGATCGCCAGCGGCAGGAAATAGCGCTGCGCCTCGCCGTCGGCGAAGCGCACCTCGACCACGGCGAGGAACCAGCTGCCGTCCGGCGTGTTCCATTCGCCCTTCTCCACCAGCGCGAGGCCGACGATCGGCCGGTTGCGGCCCATGAACCAGCGCTTGGTGGCGAAGTAGGGACCGATCACCTTGTGCTGCAGCTGCGCGGCGGTGGCGGCGGCGATGGTGCGGCGGACGAGGCTGGCGTCGGCCTGGCCGCCGGCGAGGGTCAGCCAGCCCTCGGTGAGGACGAGCACCGGCAGCTCGGGCCGCGCCGCGCGCTCCTCGTGCCAGTAGGGCACCTCGGCGTCGGCGGCGAGACGGAAGCCGTAGTAGCCGTGGCCCTTGAGCGTCAGCAGATAGGGCAGCTGGCCGACCGGCGGGAAGGCGCTGCCGCCGAGCAGTTCCACCGGCACGCGGCCCTTCCAGGCCGACAGATCGAGCTCGACCGGCTGGGCCGAGCGCGCCAGGTTGACCACGCAGAGCAGGATCTCGTCGCCCCATTCGCGCACGTAGGCGAGCACCTTGCGGTTGCCGGGTTCGAGAAAGCGCAGGCCGCCGCGGCCGAAGGCCTTGTGCTTCTTGCGCACGGCGATCAGACGCTTGGTCCAGTTGAGCAGCGATGAGGGATTGCGCTGTTGCGCCTCGACGTTCACCGCCTCGTAGCCGTAGATCGGGTCCATGATCGGCGGCAGGTAGAGGCGCTGCGGGTCGGCGCGCGAGAAGCCGGCGTTGCGGTCCGGGCTCCACTGCATCGGCGTGCGCACGCCGTTGCGGTCGCCGAGGAAGATGTTGTCGCCCATGCCGATCTCGTCGCCGTAGTAGATGATCGGCGAACCGGGCAGCGTCATGAGCAGGAAGTTCATCAGCTCGATCTTGTCGCGGTTGTTGTCCATCAGCGGCGCCAGGCGGCGGCGGATGCCGACGTTGACGCGCATGCGCGGGTCGGCGGCGTACATCCGGTACATGTAGTCGCGCTCGCGGCTGGTGACCATCTCCAGCGTCAGCTCGTCGTGGTTGCGCAGGAAGATCGCCCACTGGCAGCCGGCGGGGATGTCCGGCGTCTGCTGCATGATCTCGACGATCGGGTGGCGGTCCTCCTGGGCGATGGCCATGTACATGCGCGGCATCAGCGGGAAGTGGTAGGCCATGTGGCACTCGTCGCCCTCGCCGAAGTATTCGCGCACGTCCTCCGGCCACTGGTTGGCCTCCGCCAGCAGCATGCGGTCCCGGTAGTGCGCGTCGATCACCGCGCGCATCCGCTTGATCACCGCGTGGGTCTCGGGCAGGTTCTCGTTGTTGGTGCCGGCGCGCACGCAGAGATAGGGAATCGCGTCGAGGCGCAGGCCGTCGACGCCGAGGTCGAGCCAGAAGCGCATGATGCGGATCACCGCCTTCACCACCGCCGGGTTGTTGTGGTTGAGGTCCGGCTGGTGCGAGAAGAAGCGGTGCCAGTAGTAGGCCTGCGCCACCTCGTCCCAGGCCCAGTTCGACTTCTCCGTGTCGGTGAAGATGATGCGCGTCTCGGGGAACTTCTTGTCCGTGTCGCTCCAGACGTAGAAGTCGCGCTTGCTCGATCCGGCGGGCGCGCGGCGCGCGGCCTGGAACCAGGGGTGCTGGTCCGAGGTGTGGTTGATGACCAGTTCGGTGATGACCCTGAGCCCGCGGCGGTGCGCCTCGCGGATGAAGTTGCGCGCGTCGGCGAGCGTGCCGTATTCGGGATGGACGGCGCGGTAGTCGGCGATGTCGTAGCCGTCGTCCTTGAACGGCGAGGGATAGAAGGGCAGCAGCCAGAGGGTGTTGACGCCGAGGTCCTGCAGGTAGTCGAGCTTCTCGGTCAGGCCGCGGAAGTCGCCGATGCCGCTGCCGTCGCCGTCGTAGTAGGCCTTGACGTGCAGCTCGTAGATCACCGCGTCCTTGAACCAGAGCGGATCCTCGCTCCAGTCGGGGAGGGGCGGCGGTGGCGCGAGATGGTTGTGGGGCATGCGCGGGACTCCTTACGCCGGCGGCCGCGCAGCGCGCGCGATGCGCAGGGCCGGCGCTCCGCCATCCTTGAGCTGTCCGGCATATACCGTGAGATGCGGGAACGGAATCTCGATGCCGGCCGCGTCGAAGGCGTGCTTGATGCGCCGCAGGTACTCGCGACGCACGTTCCATTGCTCGATCGGCGCGACCTTGAAGCGGCAGCGCAGGATCACCGCCGAGTCGGCCAGGTTCTCGACGCCGACGATCTCCACCGGTTCGAGGATGCGCTCCCGCCAGGCCGCGTCCGCGCGCAGCTCCTCGCCGGCGGCGCGCATCACCGCCAACGCCTCATCGACGTTCTCGCGGTAGGCGACGCGCACGTCGATGACGGCGAAGGCGAAGCCGCGCGTCTTGTTGGTCACCGTGGTGATGCTGCCGTTGGGGATGAAATGCACGTTGCCGTCGTAGTCGCGCAGCTGCACGTAGCGCAGCGTCATCTCCTCGACGACGCCGCCGATGCCGGCGACGGTGACCACGTCGCCGTGGCGCATCTGGTTCTCCAGCAGCAGGAACAGGCCGCTGAAATAGTCCTTGACCAGGCTCTGGGCGCCGAAGCCGACCGCCACGCCGACGACGCCGGCCGCGCCGAGGATGGGCGCGACGGAGATGCCCAGCTCGCCGAGCACCAGCATGCCGGCGATCAGCGTGATCACCACCGAGGCGATATAGCGGAACACCCGCCCGAGGGTGGTGACGCGCTTGACCTCGTCCGCGTCGTCGAGATTGCGGCTGAGATAGATGCGCAGGCCGCGGATCAGCTTGTGGGCGAAGGCGTGGGCCATCCAGGCCAGCGCGACGATGAGGCAGATGCGCAGCGCGCCGGCCAGGCGGTCGCCGAAGGGCAGGCCGTTTTCCAGCAGGGCCAGGTCCATGGTCGTCGTCCTCCCGTTGCGAGAAGTGCTTGACAAACGTGTTGGTGCGAAACATTATTGCACAAACATATAAATCCCGCAATCAAGGAGCCGAGCCATGTCCGACAAACCCGCAAGCCGCGCCGCCGCGAAGGCCGTCCGCCTGGCGGAAGCCGCGAACAGCCTGCCGGAAGGGGCGCCCTCGCCGGACGCGGCCTTCAGCAAGATCCTGCAACTGGTGCGCGTGGTCGAGACCGGAATGCAGAACATCGACCCCGGCCACGGCCTGAGCGGCTCGCAGCTCTGGGCGCTCTGGCACATCTCGGCGCGGCCGGGACTGCGCGTCAGCGAGCTGGCCGACGCGATGATCATCCACCACTCGACGGCGAGCAACCTGCTCGACAAGCTGGAAACGAAGAACCTGATCCGGCGCGCGCGCCAGCAGGCCGACAGCCGGGTGGTCTGCCTGAGCCTGACGGCGCGCGGCGCGGCATTGGTGAAGGACATCCCCGGTCCGCTGCAGGGCCGTCTGCGCAACGCCCTGCAGGCCCTGCCGGAGGCGACGCTGGCTTCCCTGTGCGAAGGGGTCGGCCACGTGCTGGACATGATGACGCGGGAATGAACGGGACGGCGCCGCCGTCCGGCCCGCGGGCCGGTCCCCGCCCGGGGGGCCCAACATAGCAAAGGAGGCTTCCATGCAACTCCTCACCATTTTCGCCATGCTGTTCGCCATCGGCGGCGTGGCGTTCTCCCTGCAGAACAACGTGCCGGTCACGGTGAGCTTCATGTTCTGGCGTTTCGAAAGCTCGCTGGCGCTGGTCCTGTTGATCGCACTGACCGTGGGCGCCCTGATCGTCGCCATGATCTCGACGCCCGGCACGCTGCGGCGCCAGTGGAAGATCGTCCGCCAGCAGAAACGCATCGGCGAGCTGGAGGCCCGCTGTCGCGAGCTCGAAGCGCGCCAGGCCGTCGCCGTCGGACCCGGCGCGCCGGAACCGGTCGAATCCTTCGGCGCGCCGCCGATCGCCATCGGTCTCGGCCACCTCATCGCCGGCCAGGGGGAGCCCACGGCCGAGCGGTCGCCCGGCAAGGAGTGATGCAATGGCAGGAAGGAGCGCGGCATGACGCGACGCCGTTCGACATCGCCCGATGTCAATCTCAATCTCAACGTGCGCGGCCTGAAACAATCCGCCACGCTGGCCATCAACGAGCGCAGCGCCCAGCTGATCCGCGCGGGACGGCAGGTCTACCGCTTCGGCCTCGGCCAGTCGCCGTTTCCGGTACCGCAGCCGGTGGTGGAGGAGCTGCGCGCCAACGCCCATCAGAAGGACTATCTGCCGGTACGCGGCCTGCGTGCCCTGCGCGACGCGGTGGCGGCCTACCACCGGCGCATGCACGGCATCGAGCGCGGCGGCGAGGATGTGCTGATCGGGCCGGGCTCCAAGGAGCTGATGTTCGTGCTGCAGCTCGTCTATTACGGCGACCTGGTGATCCCGACGCCGAGCTGGGTGTCCTACGCGCCGCAGGCGCGCATCATCGGACGGCAGATCCACTGGGTGCCGACGCAGCCGGAGAACGACTGGCGCCTGATGCCGGCAGACCTCGACCGGGTTTGCCACGAAGACCCGGGCCGGCCGCGCATCGTCATCCTCAACTACCCGTCGAACCCGACGGGCGACAGCTATACGGTGGACGAACTCAAGGCGCTGGCCAAGGTCGCGAAGAAGTACAAGGTGATCCTGCTGTCCGACGAAATCTACGGCGAACTGCATCATCGCGGGCAGCACGTCTCGGTTTCGCGCTACTACCCGGAAGGCACCATCATCAGCGGCGGCCTGTCGAAGTGGTGCGGCGCCGGCGGCTGGCGGCTCGGCACCTTCACCTTCCCCGGTTCGCTGCGCTGGCTGCTCGAAGCCATGTCCACCGTGGCGAGCGAGACCTATACCTCGACGAGCGCGCCGATCCAGTACGCGGCGATCCGCGCCTTCGCGGGCGGCACCGAAATGGAGGGCTATCTCATGCAATCGCGGCGCGTGTTGCGCCACTTGGGACGCCACGTCTGGCGCGGATTGCGCGACGCGGGAGCGTCGGTGTCGGAACCGGTCGGCGGCTTCTACCTGTTTCCGGATTTCAGCCCGCTGCGCGAACGGCTGGCCCGCCACGGGATCCAGGACAGCGCGACGCTGTGCGAACGCCTGCTCGACGAAACCGGCGTGGCGGCGCTGCCCGGCGCCGATTTCGGCCGCCCGCCCGGCGAGCTGACCATGCGCCTGGCCTACGTGGATTTCGACGGCGCCCGCGCGCTGTCGGCCGCGCAGCAGGTGCCCGTGGATCAGGAACTCGACCGGGCGTTCCTGGAGCTGTATTGCCCCAACGTGGCACAGGCCGCCGCCGCCCTGGCGAACTGGCTCAAGAAGTTGAAATAGAAAGGAGGGAAGATGCGCTACATCAAGAAACTCGAGGACATCCAGCAACTGTCGGGCGCGGAACGCGCCGCGCTCCAGCCGGTGGCGGACGCCTACGCCTTCCGCGTCAGCGACTACTACCTGAATCTGATCGACTGGAGCGATCCCGCCGACCCGATCCGCCAGCTCGTCATTCCGCGTCCCGACGAGCTCAACGACTGGGGCAAACTGGACGCCAGCAACGAGGCCGCCAATACCGTGCTGCGCGGCGTGCAGCACAAGTACCCGGACACCGCGCTGCTGTTGTGCAACGAGGTCTGCGGCGCCTATTGTCGCTACTGCTTCCGCAAGCGGCTGTTCATGAACGACAACGACGAGGCGAGCAAGGACCTTTCCGAGGGCCTCGCCTACATCGGCGAACATCCGGAAATCACCAACGTGCTGCTGACCGGCGGCGATCCGCTGCTGCTCAGCACGCGCCGGCTGGCCGAGATCATCGGCGCGCTGCGCGAGATCGAGCACGTCAAGATCATCCGCATCGGCACCAAGATGACCGCCTTCAATCCTTTCCGCGTGCTCGACGATCCCGCGCTGGTGGAAATGTTCGGCAAGTATTCGACGCCGCGCAAGCGCATCTACGTGATGAACCACTTCGACCACCCGCGCGAACTCACCGACGAGGCGGTGGACTGCCTCGACCGCCTGATGCGCGTCGGGGTGGTGATGACCAACCAGTGCCCGATGATCGCCGGCATCAACGACGATCCCCAGGTGCTGTCCACCCTGTTCCGCCAGCTGTCCTGGATCGGTTGCCCGCCCTACTACGTCTTCCAGGGGCGGCCGACCGCCGGCAACGATCCCTACAAGGTGCCCATCGTGCGCGGCTGGGAGATCTTCCGCGAGGCGCTGCGCCACGGCTCCGGCGTGGCGCGGCGGGCGCGCTTCGTGATGTCCCACGAGACCGGCAAGATCGAGATTCTCGCCGTGGACGCCAAGCACATCTACCTGCGCTACCAGCGCGCCAAGGACGCGAGCCTGCGCGGCCGTTTCCTGATCTACCGGCGCGACGACGCCGCCTACTGGCTCGACGACCTGGAGCCGGCGACCGACGCCGAGGCCTGCATGGATGGCGGACTGGCGCCGCGCTTCGCCCACGATTCCCTGCTGGATACGGTGGACGGTCCGGAGTGAGGGCAAATGAAAACAGGCTGCCGCGGCAGCCTGTTTTTCGCGACGCAAGGGCGGATCACATCCGCGCGGCGAGCACGCCCTTCATCTTCTGCATGGCCTTCGCCTCGATCTGGCGGATGCGCTCGGCCGAGACGCCGTATTCGGCGGCGAGCTCGTGCAGCGTCGCGGTCTCCTCGTCGTCCTCGACCAGCCAGCGGCGCTGGACGATGGCGCGGCTGCGCTCGTCGAGGCTGGCCAGGGCGTCGCGCAGGCCGCTGTCGTGCAGGCGGTCGCGCTCCTTGCGCTCCAGCTGGATCGACGGCTCGCTGGCGACGTCGGCGGCCAGGTAGGCGATCGGCGCGTAGTGCTCGTCCTCATCCTCGGACAGCGGCTCCAGGGAAACGTCCATGCCGCTCATGCGGGTCTCCATTTCCACCACTTCCTCGGGCTTGACGCCGAGCTGGCGCGCGACCGACTTCACTTCCTCTGGGCCGAGGCTGGCGAAACCGGCTTCCGCCTGCGCGTCCTGGGCGATGGCCGACTTCATGCTGCGCAGGTTGAAGAACAGCTTGCGCTGGGCCTTGGTCGTCGCGACCTTCACCAGGCGCCAGTTCTTGAGGATGTATTCATGGATCTCGGCCTTGATCCAGTGCAGGGCGAAGGAAACCAGGCGCACGCCGCGCTCCGGATCGAAGCGCTTCACCGCCTTCATCAGGCCGATGTTGCCCTCCTGGATCAGGTCGGCGTGCGGCAGCCCGTAGCCGAGGTAGCCGCGCGCCACGGCGATCACCAGGCGCAGATGGGACATGACCAGGGCGCGGGCCGCTTCCAGGTCCTCGTCGTCGCGGAAGCGGCGGGCGAGCGACTTCTCCTCCTCTTCCGTGAGCATCGGCACGCGGTTCGCGGCCTGGATATAGGCCTCGATGCTGCTGCTCGCGGACGGGACGGGGAAATTGGCAAGGGTCAAGGCATGGGTCATCTCGGCTCCTCCTTCGCTGGATATGTTAGCACTCGGATGATTTGAGTGCTAAAAGTGTAGCAAGTTCCCGACTAAATTGCTATGGCTTTCTGCGCCGGACGCAAGCCTTGGGGGAGCATGTATCCGCTGCGACAATCTGTCACGGGGCATCCCGGCCGGGGATGGGTAGGATTGCGGGCATCCGGGCCGCGCCGCGGCGGGCCGGCCTGGCGAAAGACCATGTCCCCCATCCCATCCGATACCACGCTCGCGGCCCCGCCCTGGGCCGATCCCTGCACCGCCGGCGAATCCCTGCCGCTGCGCGGCATGCGCTTCCTCGCCGTGCTCGGCGCCCATGTCGCCGTGATCGCCGGCGGCGTGGAACTTGCCTCCCGGCCGGAGATCCGTCAGGCGGTGGAGCAGATTTATGTCCGGCTTGTCGAGTTGCCGCCGCCGCCGCCGCAGGCGCCGCCGGTCGCGCGGGAGGCGAAGCCGGCCCCTGTCGAGCGCAGGCCGGTGGTGAAGCGTCCCGAACCCCCGCCGCCGGTTCTCGCGGCGGCGCCCGAGGCTCCGAGCGTCGCCAGTTTCGCCGTGGCGCCGCCCCCGCCGGCACTGCCCGCCCCCGCGCCGGTCGTCGCCGCTCCGCCGCCCGCGCCGGCCCCGGTGACGGCCGCGCGCTTCGACGCCGACTATCTGCACAACCCCAAGCCGGTTTATCCGACCGTGTCGCGGCGCCGCGCCGAGGAGGGCACGGTCCTGCTGCGCGTGCGCGTCAGCACCGAGGGGGCGGCCCTCGCCGTCGAGCTGCGCACGTCGAGCGGCTACCCCCGTCTCGACGAGGCCGCGCAGGAGGCCGTGCGGCGCTGGCGCTTCGTGCCCGCGCGCCAGGGCGCCGATGCCATCGAATCCTGGGTCGCCGTGCCCATCGCCTTCAAACTGGAATCCTAGGAGCAGTTCATGCAATCCCAACTCGGTCTTGCCCACTTCTGGTCGCAGGGAGACCTCATCACCCACGCCGTCTCGATCCTGCTGCTGCTGCTCTCGGTCGCTTCCTGGATGGTCATCGTGCGCAAGACCCTCGGCCAGTGGCAGGCGGGACGCAGCCACGACCGGGCGATGGCGGCCTTCTGGCAGGCCGGTTCGCTGCCCGAGGCGATCGAGGCCCTCAAGGCCGAGGACAAGGCCGGCATCTACACCCATCTCGCCTACGCCGGGGCGCTCGCCGTCCAGGCCCACGAGCAGAACGCCAGCCGCGGCATCGGCGCCGGCGTGAATGTCAGCGAGGCGGTGACGCGCGCGCTGCGCAGCCAGATCGTCAAGTCGCAGACCGGCATCGAATCGGGACTGACCTTCCTCGCCTCGGTCGGCTCGACGGCGCCCTTCATCGGCCTGTTCGGCACCGTCTGGGGCATCTATCATGCCCTGGTCGGCCTGTCGGGCGCGACCACCGTGGTGCTCGACAAGGTGGCCGGCCCGGTCGGCGAGGCGCTGATCATGACCGCCGCCGGCCTGTTCGTCGCCATCCCGGCCGTGCTCGCCTACAACGCCTTCACGCGCGCCAACCGCATCACGCTGGCGCTGCTCGACGGCTTCGCCCACGACCTGCACGCCTACCTGACCACCGGCACGCGCGCCGTCGGCGGCCTGCAGCTGGTCGGCGCGGCGCGCCGCGCGTAAGGAGCCGGCGATGGCGTTCGGATCGTTCAGCGAGGGCAACGGCCCCCAGCCGATGGCGGAGATCAACACCACGCCACTGGTGGACGTGATGCTGGTGCTGCTGGTCATTTTCATCATCACCGCGCCGCTGTTCCAGCAGGCGGTGCCGGTGGACCTGCCGCGCGTGGACAGCAGCAAGCTCGACGACAAGCCGCAGACCATCCAGCTCGCCATCGACGCGGCGGGAACGCTGCACTGGAACGGCGAGCCGGTGGCGGCCGACGCGCTGGCCGCGCGTTTCGCCGCCGCGCGCGTCGGCAACCCGGAGCTGCACCTGCGCGCCGACCGCGACAGCCGCTACGAGAAGGTCGCCGAGGTGATGGCAGCCGCGCAGCGCAATGGCATCACGAGGATTGCATTCGTCACGGAGGGTACGGCACAATCGGCTCCGTGATGAAGCATCCCGAGCCGCATACCGCCACCCTACTCGCCCAGTTCCCCATTTTCAGCGACCTTCCGTACGCCGAACGGGAGCGGCTCGCCGCCGGCGCCCGCGAGCGGCGCTGCGCCAAGGGCGAGATCGTTTTCCAGAAGGGCGACTTGCCGACCGGCCTCCATCTCGTCGTCGACGGGCTGATCAAGGAAACCTGCCAGTCCGAGGATGGCGCCGAGAAGATCATCGAGCTGCTGGAGCCCGGCCAGAGCTTCGGCGAGGCCGCCCTGTTCCTCGACGGCCCCTATCCCTTCGCCGCCGTCGCCCTCGCCGACTCGCGGCTGCTGCTCCTGGACCGCCAGTCCATCGACGACCTCGTCGAACGCGATGCGGCGTTCGTCGAGCGCATGATGCGCGTGCTTTCGTGCCGGGTGCTGACGCTGATGCGCGACGTCGAGTCCTACACGGTGCAGAATCCGATCCAGCGCGTCGCCGGCTATCTGGTGGGGCGTTGCGGAACACGCGCGGGCAACCGCCCGAGCATCGATCTGCCGGCGCCGAAGCAGGCGGTCGCCTCGCGCCTCGGCATGACGCCCGAGGCGCTCTCGCGGATCCTGCGCGACTTCAGCGAAGCTGGTCTGATCGAGGTACGGGGCGGCCGCATCGACGTGCGCGACCTCGATCGGCTCGAAATTTTCATTTCCTAGCCGGCCGCTCACCGTCTCGCCGGCGCCGACTTTTCCGGCGGTCGCGGCGGGCAATTCCGCCGCGACGGATTGTCGCGCGCGACGCTGTGTCGCAGTGCTTTGGTCATAGCCATGCCTAGACTCCCGCCACTTTGAAAACCGGGAGGAAGTCATGAAGTTCGCAGTCAAACCGCTGGCCGTGGCGCTCGCCCTGCTGCCCTGCGTCGCGCAGGCCGAGGACACCAGACTGGGCGAGGTCACCGTCACCTCGACCACCATCGACGACCGCTTCGTCGGCAAGCGCGGCGAGCCGACCACCATCCACGAGATCAGCGGCCAGAGCGTGGACGAGAAGCGGCCGGAGAACATCATCGAGGTCCTGCGTTCGATTCCGGGCGTCACCGCCGACCTCTCCTCCGGCGACGAGATCAAGATCAAGCTGCGCGGCATCGAGAACCAGCGCTACATGGGCGAAAAGCCCGGCGTGGCGATCGTCATCGACGGCGTGCCGGTGTTCGAGCGCACCGGCAAGGTCAATATCGACCTCGACAACATCGAGTCGATCAAGGTGATCAAGAGCGGCGCCTCCTACCTGTTCGGCGACGACGCGCTCACCGGCGCGGTGATCATCACCACCAAGCGCGGCGCGAAATACAAGGGGGTGACGGTGGCGGCCGACCAGGGCGCCTGGGGTTACAACCGCCAGCTGGCGCGCGCCGGTTTCGCCGGTGACTGGGGCAGCGGCCACCTCCAGGCGACCCGGCGCGCGGCAGACGACTATTACTGGCAGTCCTCCTACCGGACCGAGAACATCGACGGCAACCTGCGCTTCTATCTGACCGAAACCTCCGACCTCACCTTCGGCTTCGAGAAGTCGGACCGCATGAAGGACAAGCACGGCTCGGTCAAGGGCGCCACCCAGGCGGATCTCGACCCGCGCGGCGAGATCGGCCGCGACTACACGCGCAAGTACGGCGTCGACCTGCAGAAGCTGCACGTCACCTACGCCAACGACATCACGCCGACCAGCAACCTGCTGGCGACCGCCTACGAGTATCGCGACCGCACCGACTTCTGGTCGGCCCCGCAGCGCGTCAGCGCCAGCGGCGCGGCGATCAGCGATTCGTCGCCGGGCGCGCAAGACCTGTACACCACGCTCAACAACTATCGCCAGGTGCAGCGCGGCGTCAAGACCGAGTGGCGCGCCAACGCGGGCAGTGTCGGCTGGCTCGGCGGCCTCGACCTGCGCCGCAACCGCTACGAGAACCTCAACACCGCCAAGGTCGACTACTGCACCATGGCCGTGGCCGGCTGTCGCGGCCGCGGCGCGCAACTGGTGACCGCCGGCACGGTGCTCAGCGACAACGTGACGGACGAGACGGTGAATGCCCTGTATGGCGAACTCAAGTTCCTGCTCGCGCCGCAATGGACCCTGACGCTGAACGGCCGCCACGATGACATCGGCCTGGACTTCGCCTCCGGCCGGACCAACGAGATCGCCGCCCCCTTCACGCGCGACAAGAGCTTCCGCGTCAATTCCTGGCGCGCCGGCGCGAACTATGCCGCGCGGAAGAATCTCGATTTCTTCGGCAACCTGTCGTCCAGTTTCCGCGCGCCGACCACCGACCAGCTCTACAACGGCAGCCTCTCGCCCACCGGCGGCAAGACGCTCAACAACGAGAACCTGAAGCCGGAGGAGGCGCTCAACCTCGAATTCGGCCTGCGCGCCCAGACCGAGATCGCCGGCGTGGCCGCCGAGGTCGAGAGCGCCGTGTTCCAGATCGACCGCAAGGACTTCATCCTCGCCACCAACGGCCAGTACAGCACCAGCACCGCCACTGCCCAGCAGATGTACGACAACATCGGCGGCGTGCGCAACCGGGGCTTCGAGCTGTCCCTGAAGACCGACCGCAAGCGCAGCTTCACCTTCGATGCCGCCTACACCTACATCCAGGCGAAGTTCACCGACTACGACCGCTTCAACCTGACGCTCGGCAGCCCCTACGGCCCCGCGCCGACGCTGGTCGCCTACGACAACACCGGCAACGACGTGCCGCGCGTGCCGCGCCATCAGCTCAACATGACCTTCGGCTGGCAGCCGGATGACCGCTTCCGCCTGGCGCTGGAAATGGACACGCGCTCCTGGTCGTGGGCCGACGAGATCAACCAGGAGAAATGGGCCGGCCGCACGCTCTTCAACCTGTCGGCCAACTACGACATTCGCGAAACGGGTTTCATGGGCGCCAAGTGGTCGCTGTTCGCCCGGGTGAACAACCTGTTCGACAAGCGCTACTGGTCGGCCGCGCGCGGCACCAGCGACCAGTCGAATTACCTGACCGGCGTTTACGACGGCGTTTATAACAGCGAGGATCTTTCGATCGTCGTCGGCAAGCCGAGAAACTGGATCGCCGGCGTGGCGGCGACTTTCTGAGGGAGGACCGGACATGAAGCCCTCATCCGTCCTGGCCCTGGTCGCCGCCTGCCTGCCGGCGATCGCCTGGAGCCAGCATGAAAACCATGGAACGCCGCCGGCAAGCGCCGCCGAGGTCCGTCGTCCGCCGGCGCCGCGCGAATGGACGCGGCAGCCGCTCTTGCTGCCCGGCAAAAATCCGCGCGGCGAGCGCGCCCAGACGCTGCTGCGGGTACAGGGCATCGCGCCGGCCGTGCTGAGCGTGCATGCCCCGGCCGGTCCGGCGGAGCGCCGCAAGGTCGACTATCCGGTCGCCCCGGAAGGCGCGCGGATCGCGCCCGCTGCCCCGCAGGTCGGCAATTACCACTGGGTCGTCGCCCGCGAGGAATCCGCCGAGGCGGTCAAGGTGGCATCGACCGCCTGGTATTTCAGCAATCCCGGCGACTCGCCCAAGGAACTGCTGCGGAGCGTGAAGCACGAGCTGGAGATCGTGCCCGCTCCGCTGCCGCGCGAGCACGGCAGCTACCGCGAGAGCGAGAAGTGGCGCTTCCTGGTGCGCTTCGAGGGCCAGCCGCTGGCCGGCCAGCCGCTGACCCTGGAGACCGAGTTCGGCAGCCGCTCCACCTTCCTGACCGACCGGGACGGCATCGCCACCGTGCTGTTCCCGCGCGACTTCAAGCCCGCGACGGACCAGGCCGGCGGCGATGGCCACGGTCCGCGCCGCGCCAGGTTCGTGCTCGCCACCGAGAAGGAGGCTGCCGGCCGGCGCTACCTCACCGCCTTCAACCATGCCTACGGCCAGGACGCCGACCGCGACCGCAGCCTCGGCTGGGGCGCGGCCTTCGGCCTGGTCGGCATGCTCGCCGCCACGCCGCTGCTGCGGCGGCGCGCCGCCCGCCCGCAAGGAGACAACGGCAATGCTTAAGACATTCTTCCCGACGCTGTCGCGCTTTCGCCTCGCCGTGCAGCTCGTCATGCTGTTCGTCAGCGTCTACGGCAGCGTCTTCGTCGGCACCTACATGGCCGACAAGATCTCCAACAACCTGCCGGCGCTCTCCTGCGCCTACGACCAGATGAACGGCGGCTATTGCGTGCTGATCCCGACGCAGCACATCATCCACCACCGCATCGGCGAGGCGCTGGTGCGCGCGCAGCAGCTCACCTTCGGCATGGTGCTGCCGCTCCTGATGAGCTTCGTCGCCTTCTTCGCCTTCTTCTTCGTGCTCGGCAAGGCCTTCTGCGGCTGGGTCTGCCCGCTCGGCACGCTGCAGGAGCTGATCGGCAAGCTCGGCCGCCGCTTCGGCATCGGCCTGCGCCGCGCGGAGGCCGGCGACCTCGGCGACGTGAGGCGCGTGCGGCCGGTGAAGTGGCTGCTGCTGCTCGCGCTGGTCTTCGTGCTGCCGCTGCTCACCGGCCTCGGCGTCACGCCCCATTCCCTCGGCAATCCGTATTGCGACATCTGCCCCTCGCGCGTGGCGACCACGCTGCTCACCGGCAGCACCGAGCAGCTCGCGCTGCGCGTCAATGACGGAATCGGCTTCGGCCTCGGCGCCGTCGCCAACCTGCTGATCGGCTTCACGCTCGTCGGCGCGCTGGCGATCCGCCAGCCTTTCTGCCGCATCTGCCCGCTGCTCGCCTTCAACGCCGTCTTCCAGCGCCTCTCGCCCATGCGTCTCGCCAAGAAAATGCACGACAACTGCGGCAAGTGCGGCATCTGCAGCGAGGCCTGTCCGATGGACATTCCCGAGATCGCCAGGGAAGAAGGGCGCAAGGCCTACCACGAGGACTGCACGCTCTGCGGCCGCTGCGCCGAATACTGCCCGCAGGACGACGTCATCCAGCTCAAGTGGGGACCGTTCGCGCTGTTCTCGTCCCGCCGCGACTACTACAAGGCCAAGGTCAAGGGCGAACTGCCCGACGGCACGGTCAAGCCCGTGAAGTTCGTCCGGAACCCCGCCGATGCTTGAGGAGCTCGCCGCCGGCCAGGTGACGCTGGCGACCGTCTGGCTGCTCGGCGTGTCGATGGGCCTGACCGCCTGCACCGTCACCTGCCTGCCGTTCATGGGCACCTGGGCGCTCGGCCGCGCCAGCGGGCAGGCGGAGGCCTTCCTGCACACCGGCGTGTTCCTCGCCGGGCGCGTCGTCACCTACACCCTGCTCGCCGCCCTCGCCGGCGCGGCGGGGCTGGGTCTCGCCAAGGCGCTCGGTGGCCCCTGGGGCAACGCGGTGATCGGCGGCGCGAGCATCCTCGCCGGCTTGTGGCTGCTGCTGCGGCCGGCGAGGTCCTGCGCCACCGTCCCGCCGTCCGCTACGGCGAGGAGAGCGTTGTTTGCTCGACCGCCTTGTAGCGCAGTTGCTTCATCAGCGCCGACTTTGCAGCCCGTGCAGTTCAGGCGCAAGACGGACAGCCTGCCGCCGCTGTTCCTCGGCGCGGCGCTTTCGCTCACGCCCTGCACGCCGCTCGCCTCGCTGCTCGCCCTCGCCGCTCATGCCGGCAGCGCCGCGCAGGGCGCCGCCTACGGCCTGGCCTTCGGCCTCGGCGCGGCGATGACGCCGATCCTCGTCCTCGTGCCCCTCGCCGGCCGCCTCGGCCGCGAGCTGCGCAGCGGCCGCGCCTGGCTGGCGCGCTGGCTGCTCTGGGGCGCGGCCGCCGTGCTGATCCTGCTGGGCCTGCGCCGGCTGCTGCTGCTCTGAGCGTCCGCCGGCTGCGACAAGCTGCCGCGCGACAATTTGCCCAATTCATTCGGCGCGCCAATCTCCTTACTATCGGCAGGCCTATTCCCAAGGAGAGAACGATGATCGCCAATAACAAAACCATCGCAAGCGCTTTGCTGATTGCCGGCCTGGCCTGCGCCGCCGCCGCGCATGCCGCCGGCCCCGTCGCCAATGCCGATGCCGATCTCAACCGTGCCGCCAAGCTGCACCGGGGCGGCGACACGCCGGCCGCCATGGCGCTCTGGCGCAAGTGGGCGGAGCAAGGCAACGTCGATGCCGCCTACAACCTCGCGCTGGTCCACCAGCATGCCGACGGCGTCGCCTACGACGCGGCGGAGGCGCTGCGCTGGTACCGCGCGGCCGCCGAGCGCGGCGACAAGCCGGCCCAGATCCAGCTCGGCCTGATGTACCAGAACGGCGAGGGCGTGCCCGCCGACGAAACCAAGGCCCACGAGTGGTTCACCCTGAACCGCCGGCAGCATGCGCACCACCAGCACCACGCGCAATTCCAGCAGTGGCAGCGGCAGGCGCGCGCGCTGATCGAGGAGCGCGACCGCCGCGAGGCCCTCGCCGCCGCGCACCGCGACGGCGAGCGCATCGTGGCAGAACTCAGGCGGCGCGCGGCGGAGGTGGCCGAAGCGCTGCCGGCCAGGAACATGGCCGTCGCCTCGGCGGCAGGCGCGGCACGCTGAAGTACGGCGCGGCGGCGCTCACCGTGCCGCCGGCGCCGAGTTTCCGGCTGGATGCAGGCATTAATCCGCACCGGGCCACTGCAGCCCTGGTGTAGAGTGGCGCGCGCATTTTGCGCATCCCGTCACTCCAATCCAGCCAAGAAGAAAAATCCCATGAAGAAACGCTTGTCCTTGCTCGCCGCCCTGGTCTTTTCCAGCATGGCGCATGCCGATATCGTCGGCACCTGGCAGTTCGTATCGTCGAACGATCCCGAAGATATTCAGGCGCTGAACGGCAGCTTCGAGTTCCGGGCCGACGGCACCTATGTGAATACCACGCCGCGCAATCCGTTCTGCAGCGGCGGCTCGGGCGTGTGGAGCAACGACACCGGCACGAGCTTCCAGATGCGCGAGACGGCGGTGACCTGCGACGGCGTGACCTCCGCGCCGGATTACCTCGTCACCCAGACCATCGGCTACATACGCCAGGGCACGTCCCTGACGCTCACCGGGGAAGGCATGCAATACAACTACCAGGCCGGTTCGGTCGCGGCCTCCGCCGCCAGGTCCGACTGCCTGTTCGACTGGGCGGAAAGCCATTACCCGGCGCTGTTCGGTTCCATCGGCGCCCAGTCGCAGACCGCCGGGGAGTATTACTACCGCCAATACGCGGGCAACGTCTATCTCGGCACGTCCAGCCGGGACGGCAACGTCTATTACCTCGCCGGCGGCCAGCTGAACGGCGCCGGTGCCGCGGCGGACTGGTACGCGCAGGCGGGCTGCCAGTAAGCGTGTTGGGGGCAGGGACGGCGCGCCCACCGTCCCACCGGCACCGACTTTCCAGGCAAACAAAAACGCCGGCGCAAGCCGGCGTTTTGTTGTTGCCGCCTGAAGCTCAGTCGAGCGCCAGGTTGAGCTTGGCCCAGAGGAAGCGGCCGGGCTCGTTGACGCGGGTGGTGGCGATGTCGTAGCCGAGGATGGTGCTGCCGGCGCGGCTGATGTGTTCGGCGTAGGTGCGGTCGAAGACGTTGTCGATGCCGGCGGAGAGCTGGGCCCGCTTGTTGATGCGGTAATTGCCGTAGAGGGCCAGGGTGGTGAAGCCGTCGCTCTTGCCGAGGTCCTGGCCGACGACGCTGCCGTAGCCCACATGCACGCGGTCCTGGCTGTCGACGAAGCGCGCCAGCGCGCCGGCGGTCCAGGCGCCGCCCTGCCAGTCGAGGCCGAGGCGCAGTTCCTGCGGCGGAGTCTGGGCGAGGGGCTTGTCCATCGTGTCGTTGTCGGCATGCACGTAGGCGTAGGCGCCGCGCAGCGTCCATTGCCGGGCGAAGCGCCAGGCGACGTCGGCCTCCATGCCGTAGCGCGTGGCGTCCACGTTGCTGGAGGTGTTGTTGTTGCGCGTCAGCACGTAGTCGTCGATCTTCGAGTAGTAGCCGGAGAGCGAGCCCGTGATGTCGCCGCCGTTCCATACCAGGCCGAGATCGAGCTGGGTGTTCTTCTCGGGATCGAGCTTGCTCGTCGCGGTGAGGCCGTTGTAGGTGGTGGCTTCCCAGTGGTCCATCGGTCGCTGGGCGTGGCCGAGGCCGATGTAGGCGGTGGCCGGCTGGTTGGCGAAGTCGTGTTCCCAGCGCAGGAAGCCGCCGTCGAGGTTCTCGCTGGCGCTGCCGTTGCGCGCGCCACTGGTGGCGACGTAGCGGTCGGCGCTGTAGCGGTCGTGGCGCAGGCCGGCGACCAGGCGGTCGGCCTTGGCCAGCTCGTGGGTCAGCTCGCCGTAAATGCCGGTGGTGACGGCTTCGAGGTCCTTGCCGCGCGCGAGGGAGCCGAGGGCGGGGATGGCGGCGCGGGTCGCGCTCGACCCGGCGCGCAGCGTGTGGGTGTTGTCCTGGCGGTCGGCGCCGAGGGTCAGCACGGTGGCGGCGGAAAGGCCCAGCTCGACGCTGGCGCGCAGGCCGTGGGTTTCGCGGTCCGGGTTGTTCCAGCGGTAGGGCATGGCCGCCGAGCCCATCGGCTTGCTGCGCAGCGAATAGTTGTCCATCACGTGATCGATGTAGTTGTAGTCCGCCTGCACATCGATCTTGCGCAGCAGCTCGCTGATGCGCTTTTTCTCGAACTTGACGCCGTAGCCCTCGCGGTCGAACACGGTGCCGTCCATGGGGCGGTCGGCGTAGGCGGCCTCGGCCTCGCTGCGCGCGGCGGAGATTTCGAGCAGGGTGTTGTCGTCGGGGGTCCAGCCGCCCTGGATGTTGAGGCTGTTGCGCTTGAAGGCGGAGTGCACCTTGCGGCCGGAACCATCCTCGTAGTCGTCGGATTCCGAATGGGTGCCGTTGGCGCGCAGGTAGACGTTCGGCGTGCCGAAGGTGACGTCGGCGACGCCGTCGGCGCGGCCCCAGGAACCGGCCATCAGGCTGCCGAAGGCGCGCACGCCGGGGGCGGCGAAGCGCTTGGTGTCGCGCTCGAAGGAGACGACGCCGGCGAGGTTGCCGTTGCCGTAGCGCACGCTCTGCGGCCCCTTGACGACGACGACGCGGTCGTAGGCCTCGGGGAAGACGTAGGCGGTGGGCGGGTCCATGCGGCCGCCGCAGCCGCCGTGGAACTCGGCGCCGTCGAGCAGCACGTTGAGGCGCGAGCCGGCGAGGCCGCGCAGCACGGGGTCGCCGTCGGTGCCGGCCTTGCGGATGACGTTGAAGCCCGGGATGTTCTTCAGGAAACTGGCGCCGTCGCTGGCGGGCACCGGCACCTGGGGCGCCTTCGGGTCATTGACGACGACCAGCGGATCGCGCATCTGCGGCGCGGTGACGACCACCGCGCCGAGGGTGGTGTCGGCTTCGTCGGCCGCATGGGTGGCGAAGGGCAGTGCGGCGATGGCCGCCGCCAGGGTTGCGCGCGTGAAAGACATGGTACTCCCCGAGACATATTAGTAAGAGCTGAAATTCTAGGGAGATAGCCGTGCGCGCCGCTGCGACATGTTGTCGCAGCGGTCCGGTTTTCCGCTGCCGCGCTTGATGTCGCTCAAGAGCGGGATGCATGACATGGCGATGTTGCGGCGCGGGACCGTGCGCCGGGCGGATTTGCTATGCTGCCGGGCAGTTTTTCGGGTTGCCGGCGGCATCGCCCCGGCCCACCGGCGTTCCTTTCCAGAGGTCGATGAAAGCCAGCAGATTCCTGATCATCGTCGGCGTCCTCGTCAGCCTGCTGGTGGGCCTGCTGGCGGGCGCGAACATCTGGCGCGAGCGCGAGCAGGCGCTCACCGAGGCGCGCGAGCGCCTCACCGCGCTCAACCTCGCGCTCGCCGAGCAGCTCGAACGCTCCCTGCAGGCGGTGGATTTCGGCCTGTCCGACGTCATCCAGATGCTCGAACGCAACCCGGGCTGGGATTCGGCCGAGGTGCATGGCGCGCTCAGGGGCTACGTCGCGGCGCTGCCACAGATCCGCGCCATCGCCATCGTCGATGCGCGCGGCATCATCGTCGGCGACAGCGCGCTGTACCCGGCCACGCCTATCGACGTCGCCGACCGGGAGTATTTCCAGCAGGTCAAGGCCGATCCGGCCATGGGCATGTTCGTCGGCCCGCCTAACGTCAGCCGTCGCGACAAGGAGTGGACCGTCGTGGTCTCCCGGGCGATCACGGACCAGCAAGGCGGCTTTCGCGGCGTGGTGTTCGCGCGCCTGCAGCCGCGGTATTTCCAGGAGCTCTATCGCGGCGTGCTGCACCTCAAGGACAGCGCCGTCACCGTGTTCCGCCGCGACGGCACGCTGCTGTTCCGCGAGCCGCACGTAGAGGAGGCGGTCGGCCGCCAGTTGTCCGGGCTGCCGCTGTTCACCGAGCTGCTGCCGCGGGCCGAGCGCGGCACCTACGAGGCGCCGGCGGTGCTCGACAGCCGGGTGCGCGTCTTCAGCTACGCGGCGCTGCGGGCCTATCCGGTGGTGATGAACTCGCATCAGGCCAAGGACGCAATCCTCGCGCGCTGGCGCGCCAGCGCATGGCTGAGCCTGCTGGTGATCGGCCTCGTCCTGCTGGCCGGCTTCTGGATGATGCGCTGCCTGTTGTGCGCGTTGCGCAAGCAGGAGGAGGCGGCCGAGGCCCTGCTGCTCGGCGCCAGCGTGTTCGAGCACACCCAGGAGGGCATCCTGATCACCGACGCCGAGCGGCGCATCATCAACCTGAACCGCGCCTTCACCCGGCTCACCGGCTACACCCTCGACGACCTGCGCGGCCAGACGCCGGCGATGCTCAAGTCCGGCAACCACGACACCGCCTTCTACGACGCGATGTGGCGCAGCATCGAACATACCGGCGAATGGCGCGGCGAGATCTGGAACTACAAGAAGTCCGGCGAGCTCTACCCGGGCATCCTCAACATCAGCGCGGTGAAGAACGGCATCGGCCGGACCACCCATTATGTGGCGGTCTATGCCGACATTTCCGACCTGAAGAGCACCCAGCAGTACCTGGAGAAGCTCGCCAACTACGACACCCTGACCGGCCTGCCCAACCGCATGCTGCTGGCCGACCGCCTGCGCCAGGCGATCGCCCACGCCCGGCGCCAGGAGCAGTTGCTGGCGGTTTGCTTCCTCGACCTCGACGGCTTCAAGCCGGTCAACGACCGCCATGGCCACGGTGTCGGCGACCAGCTGCTGGTGCAGGTGGCCGGGCGCCTGCGCCAGGCGGTGCGCGCCGACGACACGGTGGCGCGGCTCGGCGGCGACGAGTTCGTCCTGCTGCTCTCGGACCTGAGCACGGTGGAGGAGTGCGAGCGGGCGCTGGAGCGCATCATCGCGGACCTCGGCGCGCCCTATGCGGTCGGCGCGCACACGCTGCGGATTTCCGCCAGCATCGGCGTCGCCATCTATCCCTTCGACGACGCCGAGCCCGACATGCTGCTGCGTCTCGCCGACCACGCGATGTACCGGGCCAAGCAGGATGGGCGCAGCCGCTACTGCTTCTACGAGGCGGAAGCCGCGGCCTGAGGCGGGGTCAGCGCCCGCGCAGGTGGCGTCGCACCGAGAGGGCGGCGCCGAGCCAGCCGAGCAGCGCGGCGGCGCCGAGCAGCGCGGCGCTGGCGGCGGGGCCGGGCGGCGCCAACCGCAGCGCGAGACCGTAAAGCTGGGCGAGTTCGCCCACCGGATCGGCGAGCCAGAGCAGGGCGCCGCCGACGATCAGCCAGGCGGCGGCGCCGCCGAGCAGGCCGAGCAGGGTGCCATACCAGTGGAAGGGCCGGCGGATGAAGGCATCGGTGGCGCCGAGCAGCTGGCTTACCTCGATTTCCGCCTCGCGCGTCAGCACCTGCAGGCGGATGATGTTGAACGTGATGGTCACCAGGCCGATGCCGAGCAGGCCGGCGAGCAGCCAGACGCCGGTGCGCGCCAGCTTGAGCAGGGCGGCGAGACGGCGCGCCCAGTCGGCGTCGATCTGCACGTGCTCGACCTGCGGCCACTTGCGCGTCTCGGCCGCCAGGCTTTCCATGGCGGCGGGGCTGTCGTCGGCGGGCGTGACCACCACGGCGTCGGGGAAGGGGTTCTTCGGCAGCGCGGCGATGACGTCCGCCAGCCCTTCCGCCGCCTTCATGCGCGCCAGCGTGTCCTCGCGCGCGAGCAGCTCGGTGCGCGCCACTTCCGGGCGGCCCTTGAGCCGGTCCGCGACGGCCTGGGCGGCCTTGCGGTCGGCATCGAGGGTCATGAACACCGTGAGCTGCGGCGTGGCGGCCGCGCCCTGCGTCAGGCCGGCGATCTGACCGATCAGCAGGTGGCCGCCGGCCGGCAGGGCGAGCGCGATGCCGATGCCGAGCGCGGAAAGCAGCGTGTTGAGCGGGGCGCGCGCGAGGCGGGCGAGCGCCAGCCGGCAGGCGTTCCAATGGGCGCGCAGCCAGTTCATGCCAGCCTCCCGTGGTCGAGCCGCAGCCGGCGCGCGCCGGGGAACAGGCTGGCGTCGTAGGTCGCCACCAGCACGGTGACGCCGACGCGGTGGAATTCGAGGAAGATGCCCGCCACGTCGCGCGCGGTGTCGGCGTCGAGATAGGCGGTCGGCTCGTCGGCCAGCAGCAGGGCCGGGCGATGGACGACGGCGCGGGCGATGGCGAGGCGCTGCTGCTCGCCGCCCGAGAGCGCGATCGGCAGCGCGCGCGCGCGCGCCAGCAGGCCGACCTTGTCGAGGGCTGCCTCGGCGCGCCGCCGCGCCTCCTTGTGCGGGAAGCCGGCGATCTCCAGGGGCAGCAACACGTTGGCCAGGGCGCCGCGGTCGAACAGCAGCTTCTGGTCCTGGAACACCAGGCCGATGTTCCGCCGCAGGAAGGGCAGGGCGGCGCGGCCGAGGGCGCCGACGTTCTGGCCGTTCATCAGCAGCGTGCCGCTGGTGGGTTTCTCGATGGCGGGAATCAGCTTGAGCAGGGTGGACTTGCCAGCGCCCGAGTGGCCGATCACGGTCACCAGTTCGCCGGCGCCGATCTCGGCGTCGATGTCGGCCAGCGCCGTGATGTCGGGGGGGTAGCGCTTGGAAATGCGGTCGAAGCGGATCATGGCGCCGGAACGTCCCGGGAATCGATGCGCTTTCCGGCGCGGGACGGCGGGCGCATGCGCGCGTGCGTGGCTGCTTTCATGGGGGGGTATTTTGCCAGCGGATTCCCCCCGTTCCGCGCGCGGCGGGAAAATCCCGCGCCCGGGCAGGCGCGGGCATGGCGCGTCAGATGTGGAACTGGGCGGCGAGCACCTTGAGCCGGTCCGCCAGCGCGCCCACCGCGGCGGCCTCCTGCGCGGAGCGCCCGGCCGCGTCCGCGTTGCTTTCGGCGGCCTGGGCGACGCGCTCCATGTTGCCGGCGATGTCGCGCGTCGCGGCGCTGCTTTCCACGAGGGCATCGCTGATCATCTGCACCGCGTGGCTGGCCTGGACGACGGAGGATTCGACCGAGGCGGACACCTCGCCGGCCTGTGCCGCGCTTTCGGCGCCGGTGCCCACCTGGCGGCTGCTCGCGGCCACCTCCTGGGCGACGGCGCGGCTGACACCCTGGATGCGCTCGATCATCGCGGCGATTTCCTGGGTCGAATTGCCGGTGCGCTCGGCAAGCTTGCGCACCTCGTCGGCGACGACCGCGAAGCCGCGGCCCTGCTCGCCGGCGCGCGCCGCCTCGATCGCCGCGTTGAGCGCCAGCAGGTTGGTCTGGTCGGCGATCTCCTTGATCACCAGCACGACGCGGCTGATTTCCTCGGACATGGTCGCCAGCTCGGCGATGCGCTGTTCTGAGTCGGCCACCACGTGGGCCGCCGCGCCGATGCGTTCGGCGGTGGCGCGGCTGGTCTCGGCGCTGCTGCGCGTCGCCGCCGTGGCGGCCTCGGCGGCCTCCATCGCCGCGCGGGCATTGCTGCTCATCTCGTCGGTCGAGGTGGACAGTTCCTCGACGGCGGCGGCGATGCTGGAAACGGCGGCGGACTGGCTCTCGGCGGCGCCGACGGTCTCGGCGCTGGCGGCGGCGAGGCGTTGGCTCGACTGCGTGAGCCCGCGGGCGCTCTGATGGATCAGGCTGATCGCCTCGTGCAGGCGGTTGCGCAGCACCGCCACGTGGGTGAGGATCTTGCCGAACTCGTCGCGGCAGCCGGCGCGGATCACCTCGCCGAGCTGGCCGCCGGCCACGGCGGCGACCAGGTGCTCGGTGCGCCGCGCCGCGCGCGCGATGCGCGACAGCATCGCCGCGGCGAGCAGGATGCCGAGCAGCACGGCCGCCGCGCCGAAGGCGAGGCTGCGGTTGCGCGCGGACGCCGACTGCTCGTTGAGCTCGGCCAGCAGCCGCGGCGTGGCCGCGTCGAGGCGCTTGATTTCCTGGAGCAGCACATCGCGGATCTCGCGCCACTTCGGCGTCTCCTGCTTGTTGAGCAGGGCCTTGGCCTCGTCGCCCTGGTGGGCCTTGACCAGCTCGAAGACCTGGTCGTGCAGCGCCTTCTGCTCGGCGCGCAGCGCGAGCACGCGCGCCGGCAGGCCGGACTTGACGGTCTTCTCGTCGAGTTCGCGCGCCTGCCCGGCCGCCTTGTCGAAGCTGGCGGCCGCGTTCTTGTAATTGTCGTAGGCCTTCGGGTTATCCGGGTCGAGCATGATGTTGCGCGTCGCCTGGCCCATCTGCAGGCCCTGCGCGTACATGTTGTAGAAGTCGGAGCGGCGCGCGACGTCGTTCTCAATGTAGGTCCGGTAGGCGGATTCGATGCGGTTGGCCGACATCATGCTCTCGCCGAGGGCGCCGGCCAGCAGGGCCATCACCAGCACCATCACGCCCATCAGGCGGCGGCCGATCGACAGGTTGTCGATCCGGCAGACCGCGCCATGGAGCAGGCCGGCTAGCCCGCGCTTCACCTCCAGGCCCTCGCTGAGGCGCAGCGTGGCGTCCTGGCGCATGCGCTGGTAGAGCGCCTCGGCGGCGGCGACCTCCTGGCGGCTCGGCTTGATGCGCACGGAGATGTAGCCGCCGCCCTCCTTGGGCGTCACCGAGGCGCGCACCCAGTAGTGGCTGCCGTCCTTGCGGCGGTTCTTGACGAGCCCCGCCCAGGGACGACCGCCCTGAATGGTCGCCCAGAGGTCGCGGAAGGCTTCCACCGGCATGTCGGGATGGCGCACCATGTTGTGCGGCTGGCCGATCAGCTCCTCGGTGGTGAAGCCGCTCACCTCGATGAAGTCGTCGTTGACGAAGGTGATGCGCCCCTTGGCGTCGGTGTGGGAAATGATGGCGATGTCGCTGGCGTAGTCGTACTCGACGCCGGTGACGGGCTGGTTGTTGCGCATGCGGCCCCCTGTCTTTGGTGCTATCCGGTTAGTTTTATGGATGTTTTCAACCAAAGTATAGCGGTGGCGCGGTTTTCCGCATAACCCACCGTGTCGCCGGCGCCGACTTTTGCGCTGACGGTGTTGTGCCGCGCGAACGGGGGGCGATCAGCGCACCGGCCTGGCGTAGTCCCGCGCCACCGCCTCGGCGACCTCGATGCCGTCCACGCCGGCCGAGAGGATGCCGCCGGCGTAGCCGGCGCCCTCGCCGGCGGGGTAGAGCCCCTTGACGTTGAGGCTCTGGCAGTCGGCGCCGCGCGTGATGCGCAGCGGCGAGGAGGTGCGCGTCTCGACGCCGGTGAGCACGGCGTCGGCCATGGCGAAGCCGGGAATCTGCCGGTCGAAGGCGGGGATCGCCTCGCGCAGCGCGGCGATCACGTAGTCGGGCAGGGCGGTGGCGAGGTCGGTCGGCTTCACCCGCGGCTGGTAGGAAGGCTCGACCGCGCCGAGCGTTTCCGACGGCCGGCCGGCGAGGAAGTCGCCGACGCGCTGGCCCGGCGCGTCGTAGTTGCCGCCGCCGAGCTCGAAGGCGCGCCGCTCCCATTTGCGCTGGAACTCGATGCCGGCGAGCGGTCCAGCGCCGCCGAAATCCTCCGGCGAGATGTTCACGACGAGGCCGGCGTTGGCGTTGCGCTCGGCGCGCGAATACTGGCTCATGCCGTTGGTGACGACGCAGCCGGGCTCGGAGGTGGCGGCGACCACCTGGCCGCCGGGGCACATGCAGAAGCTGTAGACGGCGCGGCCGTTTTGCGCGTGATGGACGAGCTTGTAGTCGGCGGCGCCGAGCAGCGGGTTGCCGGCGAACCGGCCGTAGCGCGCCCGGTCGATCAGGCCTTGCGGATGCTCGATGCGGAAGCCGACGGCGAAGGGCTTGGCTTCCATGAACACGCCGCGCCGCTGCAGCATTTCAAA
>JANJVS010000122.1 GCA_024709955.1 Rhodocyclaceae bacterium | reverse complement strand
CACGCGCATGAGCGGGCGGCGCGTGCATGTGGCCTCGGGGCGCACCTACCACGTGAAGTTCAACCCGCCGAAGGCGGAGGGCAAGGACGACGTGACCGGGGAGGACCTGATCCAGCGCGACGACGACAAGGAAGAGACGGTATTGAAGCGCCTGGAGGTCTATCACCAGCAGACCAAGGCGCTGGTCGATTACTACGGCAAGTGGGCGGCCAGCGGCGACCCGGCGGCGCCCAAGTATCGCCGCATCGACGGCCTCGGCCAGGTCGAGGCGATCCGCGACCGCGCCTTCGCCGCCCTCGGCTGAGCGCGGCGTACCGGCCCGGGGCTACAGCCCCGGGTCTTCGCCGCCGCCCCGCAGCGTGGCTTCCACGACGCTGCGCGTCAGCTGCGGCGCGAACAGCTCGATGAAGTCGTGGTCGCAGCGGCGCAGCCAGCCGCCGCGCCGGATGCCGAGCCGCGTGGTGTTGGTCTCGAACAGGTGGTTCGCCGCCAGCGCCGCCAGCGCGGTGTCGCGCGCCGGGTCGAAGGCCATCTCGGCGATGATGCCGATGCCCAGCCCCAGTTCCACATAGGTCTTGATCACGTCCGAATCGACGGCGGTGAGCACGATGTTCGGCGTCGCGCCCGCGCGCTCGAAGGCGCGGTCGATCTTGGTGCGGCCGGTGAAGGTCGGGTCGTAGGTGATCAGCGGCCAGCGCACGAGCGCGGCGAGGTCGATGGCCCGCTCCTCCAGCAGCGCGTGGCCGCGCGGGGCGACGACGGTGTGCGACCACTGGTAGCAGGGCAGGGTGACGAGGCGCGGCTGCTCGGCCAGGGCCTCGGTTGCGATGCCGATGTCCGCGGTACCGTCCGCCACCCAGCCCGCCACCTGGTGCGGGTTGCCCTGGTGCAGGCGCAGCCGCACGCGCGGATGACGCTCCATGAAACGCTTGACCACCGGCGGCAGCAGGTAGCGCGCCTGGGTGTGGGTGGTGGCGACATCCAGCGTGCCGCTCGCCTCGGCGGCGTATTCCTCGCCGACGCGTTTGAGGTTGCCGGCGTCCTGGAGCATGCGCGCGACGATGTCGAGCACCTGCCGGCCGGGCTCGGTGATGCCCGTGAGACGCTTGCCCGAGCGTTCGAAGACGGTGATGCCGAGTTCCTCCTCCAGCAGCCGGACCTGCTTGGAGACGCCCGGCTGCGAGGTGTACAGGGCGGCGGCTGCCTCGGAGACGTTGAGGCCACGCTTGGCGATCTCGTGCAGGTAGCGCAGTTGCTGGATGTTCATTTCATATATCCGATGGTTATATAAATGTGACTATAAAGTATTTTTCAGGACTATAGCCGGTCGATACGATGCGTCCCACTTACTCAACGGACGCATCATGGACCTCGCGCAAATCTTCTCGGGCTTCGCCGTCGGCGCTATCGTCGGGATCACCGGCGTCGGCGGCGGCGCGCTGATGACGCCGCTGCTGGTGCTGCTGTTCGGCGTCGCGCCGGCCACGGCCGTCGGCACCGACCTGCTCTACGCGGCGATCACGAAGAGCGGCGGCACCCTCGTCCATGCGCGGCGCGGCCATGTGGACTGGCGCATCGTCGGCCGCCTCGCGGCGGGCAGCCTGCCGGCCGCCGTCGCCGTGCTGCTGCTGGTGTCCGCCCTCGTGCCGGGCGGGCTCGGCGCGGCGCACCGGACCATCGGCTTCTTCCTCGGCTTCGCCCTGCTGCTCACCGCCGCCGCGCTGCTGCTGCGCCGCCGCCTGCAGTCCTGGGCTCGGTCCCGCCGCCGGCCGGCCGGCGACCGGGCCTGGCCGACGGTGCTGGCCGGGGCGGCGCTTGGCGCCCTGGTCGCCCTCTCCTCGGTCGGCGCCGGCGCCCTCGGCGTCGCCGCGCTGTTCTTCCTCTATCCGGGCCTGGCGGCGATCCGCATCGTCGGCGCCGACCTCGCCCACGCCGTGCCGCTGACCCTGGCCGCCGGCCTCGGCCACTGGTGGCTCGGCAGCATCGACTGGCCGCTGCTCGCCACCCTGCTGGTCGGTTCGCTGCCCGGCGTCTGGCTCGGCAGCCACCTCGCCCCGCGCATTCCCGAGCGCGTCCTGCGCCCCGTCCTCGCCGGCATGCTCGTGCTGGCCGGCGGAAAACTGATTTCGGCCTGACCCGGAGACCGCCATGTACGCCTATACCGCCACCGACCGCCAGATCGTCGCCGAACGCGTCGTCCAGTTCCGCGACCAGACGCGCCGCCACCTTGCCGGCGAGCTGAGCGCCGACCAGTTCCGTCCGCTGCGCCTGCAGAACGGGCTTTACGTCGAGAAGCACAACCCGATGCTGCGCATCGCGATCCCCTACGGCCAGCTCGCCGCGCACCAGCTGCGCATGCTCGCCCGCGTGACCCGTACCTACGACTGCGGTGTCGGCCACTTCAGCACGCGCAGCAACCTGCAGCTCAACTGGGTGCGCATGGACCAGGTGCCCGAGATCCTCGCCGAGCTGGCCAAGGTGGATATGCACGCGATCCAGAGCTCGGGCAGCTGCATCCGCGTCACCACCACCGATCCGCTCGCCGGCGTGTCGCCGCAGGAGGTCGCCGACCCGCGCCCCTGGGCCGAGATCTTCCGCCAGTGGTCCACGCTGCACCCGGAGTTCGCCGCCCTGCCGCGCAAGTTCAAGGTCGCCTTTTCCGGCGGGCCGGACGACGCGGCGAGCGTGCGCACCCACGACCTCGGCTTCGAGGCGGTGCGCGACGACTCCGGCG
>JANJVS010000041.1 GCA_024709955.1 Rhodocyclaceae bacterium | reverse complement strand
GCCGGTGAGGCCCTTGCGCCCGGCTTCCAGATGCACCATCCAAAAGGCGGTGACGAAATAAAGCATGGCCGGGATCGCCGCCGCCTTGACGATCTCGGCATAGGGCACGTTGAGGTTCTCGGCCATGATGAAGGCCACCGCCCCCATCACCGGCGGCATGATCTGGCCGCCCATGCTGGCGGTCGCCTCGACCGCGCCGGCGAACACGCCCGAGTAGCCGAACTTCTTCATCAGCGGGATGGTGAACTGGCCCGTCGTCAGCACGTTGGCGACACCGGAGCCGGAGATCGTGCCCATCAGGCCCGAGGACAGCACCGAGACCTTGGCCGGCCCGCCCTTGGCGTGGCCGACCAGGCCGAGGGCGAAGGAATTGAACAGATGCACCATGCCCGCCTGTTCGAGGAAGGCGCCGAACAGGATGAACAGGAAGATGTAGGTCGCCGACACCAGGGTCGGGATACCGAAGATGCCCTCGGTGCCGAGGGCGAGCTGGCCGATCACCTGGTCGAAGCCATAGCCGCGATGGGCCAGGTCGCCCGGCAGGTACTGGCCGAACAGGCCGTAGAGCAGGAACAGGCCGCAGACGATGGGCAGCGCGAGGCCGAGGATGCGCCGCGCCGCCTCGAAGGTGAGGATCACCAGCGCCGTGCCGGCCATCATGTCCGCGGTCGAGGGTTCGCCGGCGCGCTCGATGAGTTCGGTCTCGAACACCCAGTGGTAGGTGCTGAGGATGAAACCGCCCGCCGCCAGCACCCAGTCGCCCGCCGTCACGCGCGAAAGCCTGGCGCCATGGCGGAAAGCCGGATAGAGGATGAAGGCGACCGCGAGCAGGAAGCCGACGTGCAGCGAGCGCGTGACCTGGCTGGAGAGCGGGTGATAGGCCGCGACCACCAACTGGTAGATGGAGAAGGCGAGGCAGACGCCGGCCAGGATGGCGGCCGGCAGGCCGCCGAGCCGGCGCTGCACGCCGTGCTCGGAGAATTCCTCCTGGCCGTGGTCGGGCGCCGCCGAACGGTCGGTCACGGCGCCGTCCTTACTTCAACAGGCCGGCTTCCTGGTAGTACTTCTCGGCGCCCGGATGCAGCGGCACGGGCGAGCCCTTGCCGGCCTTAGCCTTGTCGATGGCCTTGGCGGCGGCATGGGCGGCCTGCAACGCGTCGAGGTTCTCGAACATCGACTTGGTCATCTTGTACACCGTCTCGGCCGGCACCCCTTCGTGGGTGACGAGGTAGTTCTGCACCGTGACGGTCGGGACGTCGCCGGTCTGACCGTTATAGGTGTTGGCGGGAATGACGCCGGTCGTATAGGACGCCTCGCCGATCTTCGCCACCACGTCGGCGGGAATCGGGATGACGACGATCTTGACGGCCGTCGCCAGGTCGCGCACCGCCGCGACGCCGAGGCCGGAGGACAGCAGGGTCGCGTCGAGCTGGCGGTTCTTGATGAGTTCCACCGACTCGGCGTAGCCAAGGTATTCGACCTTGGCGAAATCCTTGTAGCTCATGCCGACGGCCTTGAGGATGTCGCGGCTGTTGAGCTCGGTGCCGCTCTTCGGCGCGCCGACCGAGACGCGCTTGCCCTTGAGGTCGGCGAGGGTCTTGATGCCGGCGTCGGCGTTGGCGAGGAAGTGGATATAGTTCGGGTAGATCGCGGCGACGGCGCGCAGCTTCTTGAGCGGCGTCTTGAAGCCGACTTCCTCGTTGCCCTTCCAAGCCTCGTTGAGGGTGTCGCCGAGGGTGAAGGCGATTTCGCCGCGGCCGGCCTGCAGCAGGTTGAGGTTCTCGGCGGAGGCCTTGGTCGCCTGCACCGAGGTCTTGGCGTCGGGCAGCGCCTTGCCGTAGATCTGCGTCAGCGCGACGCCGAGCGGATAATAGACGCCGCTGGTGCCGCCGGTCAGCACGTTGATGAACTCGGCGGCATGGCTGGCGCCGGCGCTCAGGGCGACGGCGGATGCGGCGATCAGGGAACGTAGTTTCATGGGTCTCTCCTCGTTGTTGTTGGGATATGGCAGCGGCCGATTGTATTCCGGCTCTCAGAAAGCGGCGATGCCCGTCTGGGCGCGGCCGAGAATCAGCGCGTGGATGTCGTGGGTGCCCTCGTAGGTGTTCACGACTTCGAGGTTCACCACGTGGCGGATCACGCCGAACTCGTCCGAGATGCCGTTGCCGCCGAGCATGTCGCGCGCCTCGCGGGCGATGGCGAGCGCCTTGCCGCAGGAATTGCGCTTGAGCAGCGAGGTCATCTCGGGCGCGTCCTCGCCGGCGTCCTTGAGGCGGCCGAGGCGCAGTGCCCCCTGCAGGCCGAGGGTGATCTCGGTCTGCATGTCGGCGAGCTTCTTCTGGATCAGCTGGTTGGCGGCGAGCGGGCGGCCGAACTGGTTGCGTTCCAGCGTGTAGGTGCGCGCCTTGTGCCAGCAGAACTCCGCCGCGCCGAGCGCGCCCCAGGCAATGCCGTAGCGCGCGGCGTTGAGGCAGGTGAACGGCCCCTTGAGGCCGCGCACCTCGGGAAAGGCGTTCTCCTCGGGCACGAAAACCTCGTCCATGACGATCTCGCCGGTGATCGAGGCGCGCAGGCCGACCTTGCCGCGGATCGGCGGGGCGGACAGCCCCGCCATGCCCTTGTCGAGCACGAAGCCGCGGATCTCCCCCGCCTCGTCCTTGGCCCAGACGACGAAGACGTCGGCGATCGGGGAATTGGTGATCCACATCTTGCCGCCGGTGAGGCGATACCCGCCCGCCACCTTGCGCGCCCGCGACTGCATGCCCGCGGGGTCGGAACCGTGGTCCGGCTCGGTGAGGCCGAAGCAGCCGATCCATTCGCCGGTCGCCAGCTTGGGCAGGTACTTCTGTTTCTGGGCCTCGGTGCCGAATTCGAAGATCGGCAGCATGACGAGGGAGGACTGTACCGACAGCATCGAACGGTAGCCGGAGTCGACGCGCTCGATCTCGCGGGCGATGAGGCCGTAGCTCACGTGGTTGAGGCCGGCGCAGCCGTGATCCGCCGGCAGGGTGCAGCCGAGCAGGCCGAGCTCGCCCATCTCGCGGAAGATCGCGGGATCGGTATGTTCGTTGCGGAAGGCGTCGAGCACGCGCGGCATCAGCTTGTCCTGCGCATAGCGCTGGGTCGTGTCGCGCACCATGCGTTCGTCTTCGGACAGTTGGGCGTCGAGGCGCAGCGGGTCGTCCCACTGGAATTTGTAGCGAGCCATTGCGAGGGGGGTCTCCTTGAGCGATGCGCGAGTTTAGCCGCAGACGCGTTAGCATCGCGGGCAATCTGGCAAGGAGAAGAGCAATGGATCTGGGCATCTCGGGAAAACGCGCGCTGGTCTGCGCCGCGAGCAAGGGGCTGGGCCGGGCCTGCGCGCTGGCGCTGGCGCAGGAAGGCGTCCACGTCACCATCGTCGCGCGCGGCCGCGAGGCGCTGGAGGCGACCGCCGCGGAAATCGAAAAACTCGGCGCTGGCGGGACGGTGGCCGTGGCGGCCGACATCACGACGCCGGAAGGCCGCGCCGCGGCGCTCGCCGCCTGCCCGCGGCCCGACATCCTCGTCAACAACGCCGGCGGCCCTCCCCCCGGCGACTTCCGCGACTGGACGCGCGAGGACTGGCTCAAGGCGCTCGACGCCAACATGCTGACGCCCATCGAACTCATCAAGGCGACGGTGGACGGCATGATCGAGCGCAGGTTCGGCCGCATCGTGAACATCACCTCGGGCGCGGTGAAGGCGCCCATCGACGTGCTCGGCCTCTCGAACGGCGCGCGCTCGGGGCTGACGGGCTTCGTCGCCGGCCTGGCGCGCAAGACCGTCGGGCACAACGTGACGATCAACAACCTGCTGCCCGGCCTGTTCGACACCGACCGCATCCGCGGGGTGGTCGGCGCCCAGGCCAAGGCCCAGGATATCGCCTACGAGGCGGCGCTCGCGGCGCGCGTGGCGACCATCCCGGCCGGTCGCATCGGCGACCCGGCCGAGTTCGGCGCCGCCTGCGCCTTCCTCTGCGGCGCGCAGGCCGGCTACATCACCGGCCAGAACTGGCTGCTCGACGGCGGCGCCTATCCCGGAACTTTCTGAGCCCATGCGGCACCTGTTCCCGCTCCTGGCGCTCGTCGGCCTCGTCGCCGGCTGCGGCACGCTGCCCGGCGGACCGACGGGCGCCTACGACTGGGTGCCCTCGCCCAACTTCAACGCGCGCCGACCGAACTACGTCGTGCTGCACCAGACCAGCAACGGCGATGCGGCCACGGCGCTGCGCACCCTGACCAACCCGCTCAAGTCGGTCAGCACCCATTACCTGATCGGCCGCGACGGCCGCGTTCTGCAACTGGTGGCCGAGGACGCGCGCGCCTGGCATGCGGGCGCCTCCTGGTGGGGCGGCCTGACCGACCTCAACTCCGCCTCCATCGGCATCGAGCTCGACAACGATGGCACGGAAGCCTTCGCCGACGCCCAGATCGCCGTCCTGCTGCCGCTGCTGGCGGACCTCAAGGCGCGCTACAAGATTCCCGCGGCGAACTTCATCGGCCACGCCGACGTCGCGCCGCGACGCAAGGCCGACCCGAGCCGCCACTTCCCCTGGCAGGCGCTCGCCGGCCTGGGCTTCGGCCTCTGGTGCGAGTTGGAGGAAGCCACGCCGGCCGCGCCCGGCTTCGATGCCCTGCTCGGCCTGGCGGCCCTCGGCTACGACACGCGCGATCCGCTCATGGCGACACTGGCCTTCCGCCGCCACTTTTCCGGAGACGACAGCCGCGGCGAACTCGACGCGGACGACCGCGCGCGCCTGCAGTGTCTGCTGCGCAAAAAACTTTCGCCGGACCCGCCTTGATGCCGCATCGCTGAATCCAGCGCCCCGCGCGGCTTTTCGGCGTTTCGATGTGATTCCTGTCACGTGCGCGCGGCCCGCCCGATGCGAATATTCGTTCCATGAAACACGCGCGCAACACCCTCCTCGTTCTCGCCGCCCTGATCGTTCCGGGCGGATCGCTGCTGCTGGTGCCGCTGCTCAAGAAGCAGTACGATGCCATGCGCGCCCGCGCCGCGCGCTGATCACAAACTCTTAGCTTCGCTACACCACCGTCCAGTCGGCGAAACTCGCCGCCTGCCCCGCGCTGTTTCCCCGGGCATCCACCAGGTTCCAGACCGTCGCGTCCCGCACCAGGAAACGCTTCCCCGTGCTGGACACTCGGACGCCGCTGTAGTCGTCGATGTAGCCGTGGCTGGCGACGCGCTCCAGTAGCCGCTGCCGCTCCGCGCGAGCCAGCGGCTCGGCCGAATAGCGCGAGGCCATGCCGACGATGCGCGCCCAGGGCAGCTCGAAGAGTCTTTGGGCGGTCAGATTCGCGTAGGTGAACACGGGGTCCGGTGCCGCATCGTGGGACAGCACGACAAAGGGCGCGTGATAGAGCCGGTGCGCCGCTTCCGTCGGAGTATCGGCCGCAGCCAGCAGTTCGCGGCCGGTGAGACGGCGGAAGCTGTCGATCAGCAGCAGCGCATGGGCGCTCTGAAAGTCGTTGTCGGTGGCGGGCTCGATCATCCCCGGACTCCTCGCGTCACGTTTGAAAGGCGGAGCGCGGCAGTTTCTGCCGCAGGACGTCATCGACGGCATTCGCCCTGCGCAGCTCGCGCAGGGCGCGGAACAGCGTCTCGGCCTGCGGATAGATGCGGCGCATCAGCACCAGCCATTGCTTGAGACGCCCCGGCGCCTGCCCCGGCAGCACCTTGCGCCGCACCTGGGCCCAGAAATCGGCGATCAGGCCGGCGACGATTTCCCAGTCCGCTTCGGTTTCGGTCCCCTCCTCGCCGGCGCGGATGCGCCGCGACAGCAGCGGATCGGCCACGGCGCCGCGGCCGAGCATCACGTCGGCACAGCCGGTTGCGGCACGGATCGCGCGCCAGTCGGCGACGGTCCACACCTCGCCGTTGGCGATCACCGGGATACGCAGGGCCTCCCGCAGCGGCGCCACGCAATCCCAGCGCGCCGGCGGGCGATAGCCGTCGTCCCGCGTGCGCGCGTGGACGACGAGTTCCTGCACGCCGCCGGCCTCCAATGCCCGGGCGCAATCGAGCGCCCGGGCGGCATCCTCGATGCCCAGACGCATCTTGGCGGTAACGGGAATCTCGGCGGGTACGGACTGGCGCACCGTCTCGGCGATGCGCCGCAGCAGCTCCGGATCGTCGAGCAGGGCCGCGCCCCCCCGGTTGCGATTGACCAGGGGCACGGGACAACCGAAATTGAGGTCGATGCCCGCCGGCGCCAGCCGCGCCAGGCCGGCGGCATTGGCCGCAAGCAGGTCCGGATCGGAGCCGAGCAGCTGGATGCGCACGGGGGTGCCGGCGCGCGTACGCGAGGCGTTCCCCAGCTCGGGGCAGATGCGCATGAAACTGGAGCGCGGCAGCACCGTCGCGCTCACCCGCACGAACTCGGTGACGCACCAGTCGTAAGCGCCCGCCCGCGTCAATACGTCGCGCAGCACGTCGTCGGCGAGGCCCTCCATCGGGGCGAGCGCGAGGCGGGACATCGCGCATCAGCCCTCGCCGGCATCCGCCCTGCCGGCGGAGGGAAGCAGGCGTTCCAGGAAGGAAAGGCAGCCACTGCCGGATGCGGAACGCACCTCGTCCTGCGGCAGGCCGCGGCTCTTGAAGTTCATGGCGCGGCAGCCGTTGGGGAAGAACGGATCGTAGGTGATGAAGAAATGCACGCAGCGCATGCACTTCGGCCGGCCGGAAAACGGTGCCGCCATGGCGAATCGACGAAGTTGGAATGTTTTCCATTTTATCCCGGCGCTTTTCGGGCACGACGGATGCTTGACAATTCCGCGACCTCCGTCGCCTTGGCAAGGAGCCTGCGATGAAATACCTTTGCACGCCGGATACCACCCTGCACGACCTGATCGGCCAGGATAGCGCCGAGGGCTTCCGCTACGGACCGCTGGCGGCGGCCCTGAAGTCGGGCGAGGAACTCGTGCTGGAAGCGAGCCACGTCCTGCCGCCGCTCATGCCGACCAAGATCGACGCCCTGCTCGGCCGCCTGTTCATCGTCGAGACCGAGGAGACCCTGCGCACGCCGCCCGGCTTCCGCCTCGTCCTGGCCTGAGGCGATCGCCCCGCGCTTTGCCTGATGCGCCAAACTCGGGCAGGATGCGGGCTGGGACGGCGGCAGCCCGCCGTCCGCATCCCATTCAGGAAATCCATGAGAAGTCATCCCCCCTTTCCCGGGCAGGACGGCCAGCAACCCGGCCTGCTGAAAAAAATCTTCGTCTATGCGGCGGGCGCCGTGCTGCTGATCGCTGCCTTCATGTTCTCGCTGGTGGTGCTGGCGGTCGCCCTCGTCGTCGGCGCCGCGCTGTTCGGCTACTTCTGGTGGAAGACGCGCAAGCTGCGGCGCGAGATGCGCGCAATGCCGTCCGGAACGCCGGATGGCGCCGTGATCGAGGGCGAAGCGGTGGTGGTCGAAACCCATCGGGAGAGCCTGCAGGTCAGGCTGCCCGAGGACGCGCCGCCGCGCTAGGCATGGCCCGCATCGTCCCATCCCACTGGCAGGCGCTGAGCGCCAGCGGCGCGGCCCAGCGCGAACTGGACACCCTCGCCCGTCTCGCCGCCGAGCTGCCCGACGGCTACACGGTGTTCCACGGCGTGCATTGGACGCGCATCGAGCAGGGCTTCGCCCTGTTCGACGACATCGATTTCGCCATCGTCTCCCCCGGCGGGCGGGTGCTGGTGATCGAACAAGTTTCCGGCTTCCTGCGCGAGTCGGCCGACGGCCTCGTCAAGCAATATGACCAGCACGAGAAGATGCTGGCCGTGGACATCCACCGCAGCCGCGATGCGCTCGCCAAGCGCATGGCGCGCGCCGGTCTCGACGCGGCGGGCATCGACGCCCTGCTCTACTGCCCGGACCATCGCGTGCGCCAACCCGAGATCGCCGGTCTCGATCCGGCGCGCATCGTCGATGCCAGCCGCAAGGCCGAGCTCGCCAAGATCGTCGAGGCCACCCTGCCCCTGGACGAACCGGCGCCGCTGGCGCGGCGCGTCGAGGATTTCCTCGGCCAGGTTCTCGCCCTGGTGCCGGAGATCGGCGCCATCGCCGGTCAGGCGGAGGCACTCTACACGCGGCTGTCCGGCGGCCTTGCGGCTTGGGGCCGGCGCATCGAGTGCGAGCCTTTTCGCCTGCGCGTCGTCGGCACGGCGGGCTCGGGCAAGTCCCAGCTCGCGCTGGCGGCCAGCCAGGACGCCGTCGCGGCTGGCCGCCGCCCGCTCTATGTCTGCTTCAACCGGCCGCTGGCGGACCACATGGCGCGCTTGATGCCCGCCGCCGTCACCGTCGCCACCTATCACCAGCTCTGCGACCGGGTGCTGCGCGACCTTGGGGAAACCATCGACTTCACCCGTCCGGATGCCTTCGCCGCGCTCGAAGCCGGCTTCGCCGCCGCCGAGCCGGCTACCGGCTGGCGGTTCGACGAACTGATCGTGGACGAGGGCCAGGACTTCCGCGCCGAATGGCTGCCCCTGCTGCTGCGCCTGCTCAAGCCGCCGGGTCGCGCCTGGTGGCTCGAAGACCCGCTGCAGAACCTATACGGCCGGCCGCCGCTATCCCTGCCCGGCTGGGTGACGCTGCGCTCGCAAACCAACTACCGTTCGCCGCGCGACATTCTCTTCACACTTAACCGGCTCGGCATCGTCGATCGCCCCATCGAGGCCGGCAGCCCCCTCGCCGGCCCGGCGCTGGAGATCCAGAGTTACGCTGACACCGCCGGTCTAGTGGAGACGACCAAGAAGGCCCTGACCCAGGGGCTGGCCGCCGGCTTCAAGCGCCAGCAGATCGCCGTCGTCAGCTTCCGCGGCAGGGAGAACTCCGGCCTGTTCGGCCTCGGCCGCATCGGTCCCCACGCCTTGCGTACCTTCAGTGGGCGCTACGATCTGTTCGGCAACCCGGAGTACAGCGCCGGCGAGATCCTGCTCGAAACGGTCTATCGCTTCAAGGGACAAGCCGCTCCCTACGTCGTATTCACCGAGATCGACTTCGCGGAACTCGACGAACGCACCGCGCGCAAGCTCTTCGTCGGCGCGACGCGCGCCTCGATGAAACTCGTGCTGGTGGCCTCGGAACGCGCGGCGGCGCTGTTGCGCGACCGCTCAGACCAAGGCCGCTAATTCCCGGCCGATGGCCGCCGCGTCGAGCGGCCCGTGGGCAAAACGCAGCCGCTCGCGCACGCCGCCGCGGCGCAGGTCGGCACCATAGGCGTCGATGCCGAGCCATTCCGCGCCGGGCGGCAACAGGGATGCGCACGCTTCCCGCAGCCGGGCCTCGGCGGCGGCGGCGAGGCCTGCGGCTTCCAGCAGGCGTTCTCCATCGAGCCAGCCCGCCTGGGCAAAGCCGCCGATGACGCGGATGCGCGCCGGCTCCAGGCGGTGGAAACCGAAATCGCCGAGCTGCAGGAAGCGTTCCGCCTCGGGGTGGTAACGCAGGTAACGGGCGATCAGTTCGGGACGGGCTTCGACCGGCTGGACCGTGCCAATCAGCGTCACCCGCGCCATTTCGCCGGCCGCCAGCGGTCGCGCCAACAGCAGGCTGGCGCGCGGGTCGGCGCCGAGGTTCTGCGTGTGCTCGGCGAGCCGCGAAATCAGCAGGATCGGCCGATGCCGCTCATCCGGCGCGAACGGCACGGCGCTGGCGAAGGGAAAACCGGGCACGGCGAGCGACTGGGTCGCCAAGGCCGCCTCGCCGGCGCCATGAAGCAGGTCGATGAGGGTTTCGAGACGGGAAAGCATGCGCGGATTCTAAAGCTCCCCGGGAAAGTCGGCGCCGGCGGGACGGTGAGCCGGCAAGCGGCGTGGCATATATCACCGCTGGCCCGGCCAATACCTTGTTCCCATTCGACTTTGGGACTATTATGGCTGCAAGGTCACGGCTTCGGACTCCGACGATGGCTGCTATCTCATCAACCTCCGGTTCACAATCTGCCGCCGAATACGGCTTGCAGCAGATGAGATTGCTGCAGGCCAGGCAGAACGCCCAGCAGGCGGAGCAGAACGCGCGCAACCTGCAACGGCAGGCGGTCGCCGCGCAGCAGACTGCGGATAGGGCGCAGGAGAATGCACGCTCCTTGGCGACGCAGTCCGATCGGGCGCAGGCCAACGCGGGGCGGGCACGGCAGGGGTTGGCGATGATCGAGTCGGCGGGCCAGACGCAAGCAATGCTGGCGAGCAAGGCGGATCAGGTGGTCGCGAAGCAGCAGACGACGGACGTGCCGGACAAGCAGGCCGGCACGACGGCGGTGATCAACACGCAAGGGCAACTCACGGGTACCGTGGTCAACACCACGGCCTGATTTCAGGAGCGACAGAGATGGCCATCAATTCCGTAAGTTCCGCATCCGCCGCTGATCAGCAGATGCAGCTGGCCAGGGCTCAGCTGGAAGCCAAGACGGCGCGCGCCGACGAAAACGCCAAGTCGCGCGAGACCCAGGCGCCGCAGCGCGCCGAAATGCCGGAACGCACCGAACGGCAGCCCGAAAACCGCGAAGAGCCGAGGCCGGTAGTGAATGCACAGGGCCAAAAAACGGGTACCATCATCAACACGACCGCATAAGACCGGCGGATGATACGTTTCCACATGACCTGGGGCTGTGGCATGCCACAGCCCCAGGCTTGTAAACCCAGCAAAAAGACAGCCTGATCAACTCAACCAAGGAAACTTCCACATGAACAAATCCGAACTCATCGAAGTCACCGCCAAGGCCGCCGACATTTCCAAGGCCGCCGCCGAGCGTGCCCTGTCCGCCATCATCGACTCAGTCGTCAAGGCCGTCGCCAAGGGCGATACCGTGACCCTGGTCGGGTTCGGTACCTTCAAGTCCGCGAAGCGCGCCGCGCGCACCGGCAAGAACCCCAAGACCGGCGAACCGCTGAAGATCGCCGCCACCACCGTGCCGAAGTTCACCGCCGGTGCCACCTTCAAAGCCACCGTCGCCGGCAAGAAGGCCGCCAAGAAGAAGTAATCCGCTGTTCAGGCATCCCCTCCCGGGCAATCCGGGAGGGGGGCCCATCGGTCGATGGACATTTCCGACCACGACTCCCCGCGTTCAGGCAATCTTTTCTCCGGCATCCCGCCCGGGGCGGCCTTTCCCGACGCCGAAATCTTCGATGCCCTTGTCGCCCTGCCCGGGTTCCGCATCGAGCGCATCCTTTCCCATGGCCAAGCGAGCCCCCCCGGATTCTGGTACGACCAGCCCGAGGCCGAATGGGTCTTGCTGGTTCGCGGTGCTGCGCGCTTGCAGATCGAGGGGGAAGCCGCCCCGCGCCATCTGCAAGCCGGCGACTGGATCAATCTGCCCGCCCGATGCCGCCACCGCGTCGTCTGGACCGACCCCGAACAGCCCACTGTCTGGCTCGCAGCGCACTACTCTCCCCCACCCGGCTGACTGGCATGCGAGTTGCTGGAATTCGCATGAAGCATTCTGACCGAGGTAAATCATGCAGACCAGCAACCACGAATTCCGTTCGAAACAGCTTTCATTCCTCAAGATGCGCGTCGAATTGATCGCCTGGCGCATCGAGGAGGTCGGCGGCATGACGCCGTATATTCGCGCAGCGCTGCCGCAAAGCACGGTGGATGTGTTCGGCGCCCTGCTCTACGCGACCGGCGCTCCCGATGAGGGCCGGCTGCGGGAATTCGAGACAGCGGTGCAGCGGGCCGAGGAAGCCCTCGCCCGCGATGCCAGCTTCTGGCGCAGCGGCAACGAAACCCTGCACTGACCGGCCGGCAAGCCGGCAGGAAAAGTTTGCCTGAACCGGCAATCCGCGCTCAGCGCGCCGCCGGAGGCGGAGGTGGCGAGCCGGCCGGGGGCGGCGGCGGGCTCGTTCCCGGCGCGGCCGCCGAGGAAGGCGTGTAGGCGACGCTGACCGGCACCCGGTGTCCCTTCGCGTACATGCATTGCACGTAGGCCATGTCGTAATGACGCTGGCTGCCGTAACTCGCGCTCTGGGCGGCGCCAGCGCCGCTGGCGCCGCCGACGATCAGCCCGGTGCCCGCGCCCACGCCCGCGCCGCGCTGGCCGCCGATCGCGGCCCCCGCGACCGCGCCGACGGCCGTGCCCACCGCCGCCTGGGTCACCGCCGCCGCGTTTGCCGCCTGCTCCCGCGCCTTGCCGCCGATCTGCTGGAAGGCATAGTCGCGGCAGACCATGTCATCGGCGCGGAACTCCTCGAAATTCTTGCCGGTACCCGGCAGGGCCATGACGTCGGGGGCGGTCGGCACGCTGGCGCAGCCCGCCAGAATCAGCAGGGCCGACAGGGCATGGAACGGTGGTCTGGCGCACATCTCGATATTCTCCTCAAGGATTCGGCCGGGGAGCCACCTTCCGCCAAGAGCCCGGGCACTCCTTGACGTAGGGATAATAGGCCCCGGCCTCCTCGCAGAAATACCAGAAGCCCGGTTCAAGTTGCGGCACCGCCGCGTTCTGCTGCTCGATATAGACAGGCGGAGGTGGCGGCGTGACGATGACGGGCGCGACCGGCGGCACGTAGATGCGCGGCCAGTAGGGCGGATAGGGATGGTAGGGCGGGTAAATCCACGGGCCGCCGATGAAGACGCCGAACTCGACCGAGCCGTGCGGGCGGCCGTGAGGCGGATACGGGCGACCGTGCGGGTCCGCCCACGCATTGCCCGCGCACAGGACTCCCGCCAGCAGTATGCGCTGAAGCCGTCCGCTCAATTTCATCGCCGCTCTCCATCTGCTCTTCACAAGCATATTGCAGCATCGTGATGTTTGCCGGCAATGTCTCCCGGCCGCGCAAATGTAAGCGATTATTGCCGCCCGGAAGCGGGTACGCCCACCGTCCCGCCGGCACCGACTTTCTTGAGCGACGCCGCTGCGCGACAACGCTTACTTGAAGGGATGGCGCAGGACGATGGTCTCTTCGCGATCCGGGCCGGTGGAGATCATGTCGACGGGCACGCCGCAGACCTCCTCCATGCGCTTGATGTAGGCGCGTGCGGCGGCCGGCAAGGCTTCGAGGGTCTTGACGCCGACGGTGCTGTCCTTCCAGCCGGGCATGCTCTCGTAGACGGGTTCGCAACGCTCCAGCTCGTCGGCGCCCACCGGCAGGATGTCGGTGAACTGGCCGTCGAGCTTGTAGCCGGTGCAGATCTTCATTTCCTCGATGCCGTCGAGCACGTCGAGCTTCATGACGCAGAGGCCGGAGACGCCATTGATCTGGATCGAGCGCTTGAGCGCGGCGGCGTCGAACCAGCCGCAGCGGCGCGCGCGGCCGGTGGTGGCGCCGACTTCGTGGCCCTTGTCGGCCATGTGCTTGCCGATCGGGTCCTGTTTGTCGACGGCATCGTAGAGCTCGGTTGGGAAGGGGCCGCTGCCGACGCGCGTGGTGTAAGCCTTGGTGATGCCAAGCACATAGTGCAGCATGCCCGGGCCGACGCCCGCGCCCGTCGAAGCGCCGCCGGCGACGCAGTTCGACGAGGTGACGAAGGGATAGGTGCCGTGGTCGATGTCGAGCAGCGTGCCTTGCGCGCCCTCGAACAGGATGTTGGCGCCGGCCTTGTTCGCCTCATAGAGCGAGCGCGGCACGTCGGCGACCATCTTCGCCAGGCGCGGTTCCAGCGCCATCGCGCCGTCGAATACCTTCTGGAAATCCACCGCTTCGGCGCCGAGGTAGTTCTTCAGCACGAAGTTGTGATAGTCGAGTACCTCGGCGAGCTTCTCGGCGAAACGCTTCGGCCGCAGCAGGTCCTGCAGGCGCAGGCCGCGGCGCGCCACCTTGTCCTCGTAGGCCGGCCCGATGCCGCGGCCGGTGGTGCCGATCTTCTTGGCGCCCTTGGCGGCCTCGCGCGCGACGTCGAGCGCCTGGTGGTAGGGCAGGATCAGCGGGCAGGCTTCCGAGATGCGCAGGCGGGAATCGGCATCGATGCCGGCGGCCTTGAGCTCGTCGAGTTCCTTGATCAGCGCGTCGGGCGAGAGCACCACGCCGTTGCCGATGTAGCAGGTCACACCTTCGCGCAGGATGCCGGACGGCACGAGATGCAGCACGGTCTTGTGGCCGCCGATCACCAGAGTGTGGCCGGCATTGTGGCCGCCCTGATAGCGCACCACGGCTTGGGCGTGGTCGGTAAGCCAGTCGACGATCTTGCCCTTGCCCTCGTCGCCCCATTGCGTGCCGATCACCACTACGTTCTTGGCCATTTCAGTTTTCCTCTAAAGGTTCGATGATCCATTTTCCGTCGCGCGAGACCAGCTGCCGGTCGCAGCCGGCCTCGCGCCAGTCGTCCGCGTGCCCGGGCAGCGCGGCGACCACTGTTTTTCCCTGGGCGCGCAGGCGCGCGATCTCTTCGCGCAGCGCGCCGTCCTCGGGCCAGGGGGCGAGAATCGCACCGGCCATTTCGTGCGGTTGCGACAGGCGCGCCAGGGTGCGCAGGTCGAGCGAGAAGCCGGTGGCCGGACGCCCCCGGCCGAAGCGCTCGCCGATCGAGTCGTAGCGGCCGCCGAGGGCCACCGCCGCCGGGCTATCGGCGCAGTAGGCGGCGAACACCACGCCGCTGTGATAGTGGTAGCCGCGCAGGTCGGCGAGGTCGAAAGACAGAGGCAGGTCGGCCAATTCCTCGGCCAGGCGCCGCAGTTCGCCGAGGGCGCGCACGATCTCGGGCAGCGCGGGCAAGCGGGCGGCGGCGACGGCGAGAACCTCGGCGCCGCCGTAGAGATCGGGCAGCGCCAGCAGCCCGTCGCGCGCGGCGGCGGGCAGGTCCGCCGCCAGCTCGCGCAGGGTCGGCACGTCCTTGGCCTGCAGGGCCTCGAAGAGCTGCTGGTCCGCGTCCGGCGCCAGGGTCAGGCCAGTGGTCAGTGCGCGGAAGATGCCGACATGGCCAAGATCGATGCGGCTCGGCGGCAGTTCGGCCAGCCGCAGTGCGCAGGCCAGCAGGCGCACTATCTCGTGGTCGGCCTCCAGACCGGCGTGGCCGTAGAGCTCGGCGCCGAGTTGCACGGGCTCGCGCGTCGCCAGCAGACCGGCGGGGCGGGTATGCAGCACGCTGCCGCAGTAGCATAGGCGCGTCACGCCACGGCGGTTGAGCAGGTGGGCATCGATGCGCGATACCTGCGGCGTGATGTCGGCGCGCAGGGCGAGGGTGCGGCCGGAGAGCTGGTCGACCAGCTTGAAAGTGCGCAGGTTGAGATCGGCGCCGCTGCCGGACAAGAGCGCGTCGGCGAACTCCAGCAGCGGCGGGGCTACCAGCTGGTAGCCGTGACGCGCGAACTCGTCGAGCAGCCGCCGGCGCAGGGTTTCGACCTGCGCCGCCTCGGCGGGCAGCAGGTCCTCGATGGCTTCGGGAAGTAACCAGGTGTGCATGGGATCAACCGATCAGCAGCAGCAACGCGAGGCCGACGATGATCGAGGTCAGGCCGATGAAGCGGAGCTGGCCGTCGGCCAGCTCGATGGCGCGGCGGAAGGTCTCGCGCCAGACGCGCGGCGCGACGAAGGGCAACAGCCCCTCGATCACCAGCATCAGGGCGAACGCCAGCAGCAGGTTGGACATGTGGCCGGTCGCGACTTACTTGGCGCCGCCGCCCTTGGCGCCGTTCCTCAGGTACTTGAAGAAATCGGCGCTCGGGTCGACCACGAGCAGGTCGTTCTTGTTGCTGAAGCTCTGGCGATAGGCTTCGAGGCTGCGGTAGAAGGCATAGAACTCGGGATTTTCACCGAAGGCCTTGCCGTAGATCGCGGCGGCCTTGGCATCGCCCTCGCCCTTGATCTTCTGCGCGTCGCGATAGGCCTCGGCAACGATCACCTCGCGCTGCTTGTCGGCATCGGCGCGAATCTTCTCGGCCTCGGCGGCGCCCTGCGAGCGCAACTCATTGGCAACGCGCTTGCGCTCGGTCTCCATGCGGCGATAGACCGACTCGGAAACCTCGGGCGGCAGATCGACGCGCTTGAGACGCACATCGACGATCTCGACGCCGATCGCGCGTGCGTCGGCGTCGGCCTTCTTCTGCACGTCGGCCATGATCTTGTCGCGCTCGCCGGAAACGACGTCATGCACGGTGCGCCTGCCGAACTCCTCGCGCAGGCCGGAGTTCACGGTCTGCGACAGGCGGGTGCGCGCCAGCATCTCGTCGCCGCCGACGGAGATGTAGAACTGCCGCACGTCGGCGATGCGCCACTTGACGAAGGAATCGACCAGCACCGGCTTCTTCTCGGCGGTGAGGAAGCGCTCCGGCTCGACGGAATCCATTGTCAGGATGCGGCGGTCGAAGAAACGCACGTTCTGGATCATCGGCCACTTGAACGAGAGGCCCGGCTCCTCGACGACCTCCTTGATCTCGCCGAGCTGGAACACCAGCGCATACTGGCGCTGATCCACGGTAAACAGGGTGGCGCCGGCGGTGACGAACGCGGCGAAGATCAGCGCAATGAGGACAGGCAGGCGTTGCATCAGCGTTCTCCCCGTTCACGCGAACCGAGCGAGCCGCGCGTGCGCACGTCGCGGTTCTCCATCGCCGAGGCCGGCGCGGAGGGGCGTTCGGTGGCATCGACGCCGCCGCCGGCGGCCGTCATGGTGCCAGCGGCGTGCATCAGCTTGTCGAGCGGCAGGTAGAGCAGGTTGCCGGAACCCTTGGTATCGACCATCACCTTGCTGGTATTGGCATAGACCTGCTGCATGGTTTCCAGGTATAGACGCTGACGCGTGACCTCCGGCGCCCTGGCGTATTCGCCATATAGCTTGGAGAAGCGCGACGCCTCACCCTCGGCGGTGGCGACCAGGCGGGCGCGATAACCCTCGGCCTCCTGCAATAGGCGCGAGGCGGTGCCGCGCGCGCGCGGAATCACGTCGTTGGCGTAGGCCTCGCCCTCGTTCTTCTGGCGCTCGCGGTCCTGGCCGGCCTTGACGGCATCGTCGAAGGCGGCCTGCACCTGTTCGGGCGGCTGGGTGCTCTGCATGGTCACGGCGCGGATCTGGATGCCGGTCTCGTAGCGGTCGAGGGTGTCCTGCATGAGCTTCTGCGTATTGGCGGCGATCACGTCGCGGCCCTCGTAGAGCACGAAGTCCATCTTGTTCTTGCCGACCACCTCGCGAATCGCGGTCTCGGCCGCCTGCATCACGGCGTCGTCCGGATGGCGGTTCTTGAAGATGTAGTCCTTCGGGTCCTTGAGCAGGTACTGGACGGCGAACTGCACGCTGACGATGTTCTCGTCGTCGGTGAGCATCAGCGCTTCCTTGAGCACCTTGTTCTTTTCCGAGCCGCGATAGCCGATCTCGACGGTGCGCACGCCGGTGAGATTCACCACCTCGTGCGACTGGATCGGCCAGGGCAAGCGCCAGCGCAGGCCCGGTTCGGTGGTCTCGCTGTACTTGCCGAGGGTCAGCACCACGCCGCGCTGGCTCGCGTCGACGATGTAGAAGCCGCTGGCGAACCAGACCACCGCCGCCAGGCCCAGCAACAGGCCGATGCCGCCACCGAACTGGCCGGGCGTCATGGCGGGGAAGTTCGGTCCGCCACCCGCGTCGCCCCCGTCGCCGGAATTGCCGGGGCCGCCGCGCTTCTTGCCGAAGGCGCCGGACAGGCGGCGATTGAAATCGCGCCAGAGCTCGTCGAGGTCGGGCGGGCCGTTGCGACCGCCGCCGCGGTTGGGGTCGTTGCCCCAGCCGTGGTCATTGAGCGACATCAGGATGCCGGTGATCATGGGTATCGATATGGGGTTGGGTTTCGTCGTATTCAATCGGGGCCGCGAGCTTGCGGGACATTTCCGCCAGCGCCGCTCGCAGCAGGTCGAGGCCGGCGCCGGTGCGAGCGCTGACACGGACGCGGGCGATGTTATCACACTCGTCCCGCTCCACTCCCGGACCGCTCCCGGTCAGGTCGATCTTGTTCCAGACGAGGATCTGCGGCACGTCGGCGGCGCCGATTTCGGCCAGCACCTTGGCCACCGCCGCCATCTGCTGGTCGCGGTCGGGACTGGCGGCATCGACGACGTGCAGCAACAGGTCGGCGCGCACGGTCTCCTCGAGGGTGGCGTGAAAGGCCGCCACCAGGGCATGCGGCAGGTCGCGGATGAAGCCGACGGTGTCGGACAGCACGACCTGGCAGCCCGAGCGGCCGTCCGCCAGTTCGCAGGTCGGCACGTAGAGGCGGCGCGAGGTGGTGTCGAGCGTCGCGAACAGCTGGTTCGCGGCGTAGGCGCCGGCCTTGGTCAGGGCGTTGAACAGGGTGCTCTTGCCGGCGTTGGTGTAGCCGACCAGAGAGACGGACAGCACCTCGCCGCGGCCGCGCTGCTTGCGGCGCACGGCGCGCTGGCGCTCCAGCGTCCTGAGCCGCTCCTTGAGCACCGCGACGCGCTTGCCGAGCAGGCGCCGGTCGGTTTCGAGCTGCTTCTCGCCCGGGCCGCGCAGGCCGATGCCGCCCTTCTGGCGTTCGAGGTGGGTCCAGCCGCGCACCAGCCGCGTCATCAGGTGTTCGAGCTGGGCGAGCTCGACCTGCAGCTTGCCCTCGTGACTCTTGGCGCGCAGGGCAAAGATGTCGAGGATCAGGCTGGAACGATCGATGACGCGCCGTTCGCAGGCCTTTTCCAGGTTGCGCTGCTGGGCCGGCGACAGCTCGTGGTTGAACATGACGAGCTCGGCGTCCGCCGCCGCGGCGGCGGCGACGATCTCCTCGACCTTGCCCTTGCCGGCGAAGGTGGCGGGATCGGGTCGGCCGCGCTTGCCCGTGATCGTGCCGACCGGACGCGCACCCGCGCTGGTGGCCAGCAGCTCGAATTCCTCCAGGCGCTCGGCGAAATCGCCGTCGCCGAAGTCGAGCTGGACCAGCAGGGCATTCTCGCCGGCGGCCGGACGATCAAACATCGGTCGGCCGGCGGCGTCCCGCCGGCATCCGGACGGAACGCCGGCTTGTCGCGGAAATCACTCGGGAGCGTCGCCGATGTTGACGGGGCGGGCGGGCACCACGGTGGAAATGGCGTGCTTGTAGACCATCTGGGTGACGGTGTTCTTGAGCAACACGACGTACTGGTCGAAGGATTCGACCTGGCCCTGCAGTTTGATGCCGTTCACGAGATAAATGGAAACCGGAATGTGCTCGCGACGCAGCGTGTTGAGAAACGGGTCTTGTAGCATCTGCCCTTTGTTGCTCATGGTGACCTCACAGAATTATGGTTATAAAAGGTTGCGGCACTGTAGCTGATTTTCGGGTGCCTGACCAGCGCGGCGACCTCAGTTCGACGCCGCGAGCAGGCCGACGCGCGCCAGCCGGGCGGCGATGCCCTCGGCCAGCACGCGGTAGCCGGCGGCGTTCGGATGGATCTGGTCGGCCTTGAGGCTCTCGTCCGAGAGCACGCCGGCGAAGACCTTGTCCACCAGCGGCACCTTCTCCTCGGCGGCGAGCTCGGCGTAGAGTTCCGCGTCCGGCAGGGCGCCCACCACCGCGCCGACGAGGGAAAAGCGCGGTACCGCCACCAGCACCGGCTGGGCGCCGAAGGCGCGCACGGCGGCGAGGATCTGGCGGATATCCTCGCGCACCGCCGCCTCGGGCCGGCGGCGCAGGAAGTCGTTGCCGCCGATCTCGACCAGCACCAGCTTCGGCTGGGCCTCTTCCAGCGCGGCGCGAATGCGCCCCTTGGCGCGGTCCGCCGTGTCGCCGGGAATGCCGGCGTTGTGGATTTGCCAGCCGGTCAGTTCCGCCAGCCGGGTCGGATAGTCCTCGCCGTCACCGGCGCCGGTGCCGTGGGTCACGCTGTCGCCGAAGCAGAGCACTGGCGTGCCGGCGGGCAGCGGCGCGAACTCCGGTGCGCGACCGCACGCCGCCAGCAGGGCGAGCGCCAGGATGAGCAGCAGGCGCATCAGGCGCCGCCGAGGGCCTTGAACAGGCTCGCCGCCACGGTCGCCTGGGCGCGCCGCGTCGCCAGCACCGCCTGCTGGGCGGCGAACAGCTCGCGCTGGGCGTCGAGCAGTTCGAGATAGCTCGACACGCCGGCCGCGTGACGCGCCGCCACGCGCTTGAGCCGCTCGTCCTGCGCCGCGGCCGCCGCTTCCTGGGCCTGCAGTTGCTCGGCGTAGCGCGCGCGCGCGGACAACAGGTCGGCGACCTCGCGGAAGGCCTGCTGGAGCGTCTTCTCGTAGTCGGCGACGGCGATGTGCTTGCGCGCCTCGGCGAGGTCGACGTTGCCCTCGGTGCGCCCCGCGTCGAACAGCGGCAGCTTGAGCAACGGCACGAAGCTCCAGGCGCGGCTGCCGCCCGCGAACAGGCCGGACAGGGCGCCGCTGGCGCTGCCCGCCGCAGCCGTCAGCACGATCTTCGGCAGGAAGGCGGCGCGGGCGGCACCGATGTTGGCGTTGGCGACGATCAGCTTCTGCTCCGCCGCCAACACGTCGGGACGGCGCAGCAGGACTTCGGCGGGCAAACCCACGGCGATGGCGGGAACGGCCGCGCTCGCAAAAGTCGGCGCTGGCGGGACGGTGGCGGCGGGCAGCTCGGCGCCGACCAGCAGGCGCAGGGCGTTCGCGGCGGCGGCTTGCTGGCGCGCCAGGCTGGCGGCCTCGGCGCGCGCGCCTTGCCAGGCGCCGTCGGCGGCCAGGAAGTCGAGATCGCCGGCCAGACCGACGTCGCGGCGGCGCTCGACGAGCTGGCGGCTCTCGAAGCGGCTCCGCACCGTCGCCTCGGCGAGCGCCAGGCGCGCGTCGAGTTCGAGCAGGCTGTAATAGGCGGCGGCCACGTCGGCGATCAGCGCGAGGCGGAAGGACTGTTGCGCGTAGTCGCTGGCGAGGAAGTTCGCCCGCGCCGCCGCGTCGAGGCTCCGGACACGCCCCCAGAAGTCGAGCTCGAAGGCGGCGACGCCGAGGTTGGCGTCGAAACGTCGGCTGACCGCCGACTCACCGGAGGAATTCAAGTCGCCGGGCACGCGCGCGGCCTGCTGCTGCAGGCCGAGATCCACGCCGGGGTAGCGGTCGGCGCGGGCAATGCCGGCGAGCGCCCGCGCCTCGTCCACGCGCGCCACGGCGATGCGCAGGTCGCGGTTGTGTTCGAGCGCGGCGGCGATGATTTCCTGCAGGCGCGCATCGGCGAAGAAGGCGCGCCAGTCCGCCATGGCGGCCACCGTCCCGCCGGCGCCGACTTTTTCGGCGACCGGCCAGTCGGCGGGAACCGGCGCGGCGGGACGCTCGTATGCGGGAATGAACGAGCAGCCGGCGGCGGCGAGCGCGACGGCCAGGGGCAACAGCTTATTCATGATGGTTCTCCGCATGATGGCGGGCATGGCCGGGGAAGATGCGGCGGACGACGACGAAGAACACCGGCACGAGGAACACCGCCAGCACCGTGGCGGTGAACATGCCGCCGATCACGCCGGTGCCGATGGCATGGCGGCTGTTGGCGCCCGCGCCGGTGGACACCGCCAGCGGCAGCACGCCGAACATGAAGGCGATCGAGGTCATCAGGATCGGTCGGAAGCGCAGGCGGCAGGCTTCGAGCGTCGCCTCGACGAGCTCCTTGCCCTGCTCCTGCAGTTCGCGCGCGAACTCGATGATCAGGATCGCGTTCTTCGCCGAGAGGCCGATGATGGCGATCAGGCCGACCTTGAAATAGACGTCGTTGGGCAGGCCGCGCATGGTCACCGCCAGCACCGCGCCGAAGATGCCGAGCGGCACCACCAGCATCACCGCGAACGGGATCGACCAGCTCTCGTAGAGCGCGGCCAGGCAGAGGAAGACGACGATCAGCGACACGGCGAACAGGAAGGGTGCCTGGCTGCCGGACAGGCGTTCCTCGAAGGAACTGCCCGACCATTCGAAGCCGATGCCCGGCGGCAACTTGGCGGCGATCTCCTCCATCGCGCTCATCGCGTCGCCGCTCGAACGTCCCGGCGCCGGGCCGCCGGCCAGCTTCATCGACGGCAGGCCGTTGTAGCGATCCAGCTTCGGGGCGCCGACGATCCATTTCGCCGTCGCGATCTCGGCGAGCGGAATCATGTCGCCACGGCCGTTCTTGATCGGCAGGCGCAGGAGGTCTTCCGGCGTGCGCCGCAGGTCGGCGTCGGCCTGCATCTGCACGCGCAGGATGCGGCCCTGGCGCACGAAATCGTTGATGTAGGCGGTCCCCAGCGTCGCCTGCAAGGTGTCGTTGAGTTCGCCGAGGTCGACGCCGAGCGCGCGTGCCTTCGGACGGTCGATGTCGAGATAGACCTGCGGCCCCGCCTCCTGTCCCTCGGGGCGCACGCCAGCCAGCGCCGGATGCTGCGCCGCCAGGCCCAGCGCCATGTTGCGCGCTTCGAGCAACTGGTCGCGCCCCAGCCCGCCCCGGTCCTGCAAGCGCAGGTCGAAGCCGCCAACCGCCGCCAGCTCCGGAATCGGCGGCACATTGATGGCGAAAATCATCGCCTGCTTGATGCGGAAGAAGGCCATGTTGGCGCGCTGGACGACCGAATCGACGTTGTTTTCCTTGTTCGGCCGCTCGTCCCAGCTCTTGAGGCGGACGAAGGTGATCGCGGCGTTCTGGCCACGGCCGAAGAACGAGAAGCCGGCGACGCCGATGACGTGCGCCACTTCCGGCTGCTTCATGTAATGCTGCTCGATGGTGCCGAGCACTTCGAGCGTGCGTTCGCGCGTCGCGCCGGAAGGCAACTGCACGATGCTGAGGAAGTAGCCCTGGTCCTCGCTGGGCAGGAAGCTGCCCGGCAGCTTGGCGAACAGCCAGCCGGTCGCGGCGAAGATGGTCGCATAGACCAGCAGCCAGCGTCCCGGCTTGCCGAGCATGCGGCGCGTGGTGCCGATGTAACGCTTCACCGTCGCGGCGAAGAAACGGTTCCACCAGCCGAAGAAACCGGTGGACGGCAGGACGTCGTCCTTGCCGGCCTCGTGCTTGAGCAGCGTCGCGCACAGCGCCGGGGTCAGCGTCAGCGCCATCAGCGCCGAAAAACCCATGGTCAGGATCAGCGTCACCGCGAACTGGCGATAGATGGCGCCGACCGAGCCGCCGAAGAAGATCATCGGCACGAACACCGCCGACAGCACCACGGTGATGGCGATGATGGCATTGACGATCTGCCCCATCGCCTTGATGGTCGCCTCGCGCGGATGCAGGCCCTCCTCGCTCATGATGCGCTCGACGTTCTCGACCACGACGATCGCGTCGTCCACGACGATGGCGATGGCGAGCACCATGGCGAACAGCGTCAGCACGTTGATCGAGTAGCCGAAGAAATACAGGCCCGTCAGCGCACCGAACAGCGCCACCGGCACGACGATGGTCGGAATGAAGGTGGCGCGGACGTTCTCGAGGAACAGGTACATCACCAGCACGACGAGGATCATCGCCTCGATCAGCGTCTTCACCACCTCGCGGATGGAGGTGTCGACGAAGGTCGAGGTGTCGTAGGGCACCATCCAGTCGATGCCCGGCGGAAAATACTTCGCCAGCTCGGCCATCTTGGCGTTGACCGCCTTGGCGGTATCGAGCGCGTTGGCGCCCGGCGCCAGACGGATCGCCATGGCGGCGTTGGGCTGGCCGTCGACGCGCGCGGTGACGTTGTAGTCCTGGGCGCCGAGTTCGACGCGGGCGACGTCCTTCACGCGCACGGTGGCGCCACGTCCGTCGCTGCGGATGATGATGTTGCCGAACTCTTCCGGCGTGTTCAGGCGCCCCTGCGTGATGATGGTCGCGGCATACTCCTGCCCCGGCACGGCGGGGATCTGGCCGAGCTCGCCGGTCGCGATCTGCGCGTTCTGCGCGCGCACCGCCTTGGAAACATCGGCCGGCGTCAGGCCGAAGGACTGGAGGCGCTCGGGCTTCAGCCAGATGCGCATCGAGTATTCCGTGCCGAACAGGATGGCCTCGCCCACGCCCGGCGTGCGCCGCAGGCTTTCCATCACGTTGGCGGCCGCGTAGCTACCCAGCGCCACGCTGTCCAGCGTCTTGTCCGGCGAGAACAGCGAAATCACCATCAGGAAGTTGCGCGCCGACTTGAGCACCGGCAGGCCGAGACGGCGCACTTCCTCCGGCAGGCGCGGCTCGGCGCGCTTGATGCGGTTCTGCGTCTCCACCGACGCGAGGTCGAGGTTGGTGCCGGCCTGGAAGGTCAGCGTGATCGTGCCGAGGTTCTGCTCGGAGGCCGACTCCATGTAGAGCAGATTCTCGATGCCGTTCAGTTCCTGCTCGATCAGGGCTACCGCAGTCTCCTCGATCACCTTCGCGGAGGCGCCGGGATAGCTGATGTTGATGGACAGCGCCGGCGGTGCGACCGCCGGATAACTGGCCACGGGCAACTGGCGCAGCGAGAGGTAGCCGCCCAGCACGATGATGATGGCGATAACCCAGGCAAAGATCGGCCGGTCGATGAAGAATCTGGGCAACATGGCTTACTTCTTCTCGACAGGTTGCGCCGGCGCGGTGGGCAGCGCAGCCAGCAGCGGCGCTCCCGGCGTCCAGGGCACGGGCTTCACGGTTGCGCCCGGCTTGACCTTCTGCAGGCCATTGACGATCACCTGTTCGCCCCCCTTGAGGCCGTCGGTGACGATGAAGTCGCCGCCCGCCATCGCGCCGGTCCTGATCGACCGCGGCACCACCTTGTTTTCGGCATCCACCGTCATCACGCTCTGCCCCGCAGCGCCGCCGAGCACCGCGCGCTGCGGCACGCGAATCGCGTCGTCGAGCTGCGCCTGCGGGAAGCGCACACGCACGAAGGTGCCGGGCAGCAGTTCCCGCCGCGGATTCGGAAACTCGGCGCGCAGGATCACCGCGCCGCTGTTCGGATCGACCGCGAGATCGGCAAATTGCAGCTTGCCTTTCTCGGCGTAGAGCGAGCCGTCTTCCAGCACCAGTTCGACCTCGGCGGCATCCGCGCGCTTCTGCTTGCCGGCCTTCACCGCCTGCTGCAGGCGCAGCATGTCGGAATAGGACTGGGTGAACTCGACACGGATCGGATCGAGCTGTTCGATGGTCGCCAGATGGGTAGCCTCACCCTTGCCGACCAGGGCACCCTCGGTGACCAGCGCGCGGCCGATGCGGCCGGAAATCGGCGCTGGCGGGACGGCGTTTTCGAGGTTGAGCCGGGCGCTGGCGAGCGCCGCCTCGGCCTGCTTGAGCTTGGCCGCCGCCGCGTCGAATTCCTGCTGGCTCACCGCCTTGATGTCGAGCAGCGGCCGGTAGCGCTCGAACACGGCCCTGGCCGCGGCCACATCGGCCTCGGCGGCGGCGGCGGCGGCCTGGTAGGTGCGTGGGTCGATCTGGAACAACGGCGTGCCGGCGGCGATATCGCTGCCCTCGACGAACAGACGCTTTTCCAGCACGCCCTCGACGCGCGCCCGCACCTGGGCGGAACGCACCGCCTGCAGGCGGCCCGGCAGGTCCTGGGTGATGGTCGTGCTGCTCGCCGCGACCGTGATCACATCCACCTCGGGCGGCGGTGCCGCGCCGGGAGCGCCGCCGGCGGCGCCTTTCTGGTCGCCACCGCAGGCGGCGAGAAGGGACAACAGAAGAATCGGCAGGGCCTGGGCGAGTCTGTTTTTCATCGTGCGCTCCGTCTGGCGGCGGTGGGTGGGGTATGCGGCGCTTCGGGGGCGAAGGCGCGCAGGAAACAATCGACGATCCGGCCGGCCAGCGCCGGATCGGGCTCGGGCGAGGAATCGACGGCGAACAGCTGGCAGCTGCGTTCGACGCCGACCAGCATGGACAACAGCAGGGTGGTGGCGAAGCCCGGATCGTCGGCGCGCAACTCGCCGCGCCGCATCGCATCTTCCAGAACGGCGCGCAGGCGCCTCGCGGTCTGTTCGGGGCCGGCGCGGTAGAAGGCGGCGGCAAGTTCGGGAAAGCGCGGCGTTTCGGCAACCAGGGTGCGATAAAGACCCAGGCCGGCGGTACCGAGCAGCTTTTCGCGGTAGCGCACGCCGAAGCGGGTCAGACGCTCGCGCAGGTCCTCGCCATCGTCGCCCAGGGCGACCAGCAGCTCGACCGTGGCCTGGCCGATCACCTCGGCGAACAGGTCGGCCTTGCGCGGGAAATGGTTGTAGAGCGTCTGCTTCGCCACGCCGGCGCGCGCGGCAATGCGATCGACGCTGGCGTGATAGCCCTCGGCGATGAAGGCCTCCGTCGCCGCCTGCACGAGGCGCACGCGACAATCACTGGCACAGGACAGCTCGGCGGGACTGGACATCGGAGCAAGCAAAAGTAGACTGGACTGTCCAGTCTACTCGATCGCGCCATTCCGGGCAAATGCCGTTACATGTCGTTACCAACCCCTTGGGCCGAGGTAATCGACTATAACGGCACGGAGTCATCTTCGGAGCCCCGCCATGCCCGTCGCCCACATCGTTTACGTACATCCCGAGCCGCGCTCATTCGTCGCCGCCCTGCGCGACACGGTGCGGGACAACCTGGCCGCCCAGGGCTGGGAAGTCACGCTGTCGGACCTCCACGCCTGCGGTTTCGACCCCGTCGTCCGCGCCAGCGACTTCCCCGTCCGACAGGATCCCGACTATCTCAACTACGCACTCGAACAGCGCCATGCCGTCGCGGCGAATCAGTTGGCGCCGGACATCCGGCGCGAGATGGAAGCCGTCTTGCGCGCCGACCTGCTGGTGCTCGTGTTCCCGATCTTCTGGTTTTCCGTGCCGGCGCTGCTCAAGGGCTGGATCGACCGGGTGTTCCTTTCCGGCGTGTTCTACGGCGGGAAGCGCATTTACGCCCAGGGCGGCATGGCGGGCAAGCGCGCGCTGGTGGTCGCATCCCTCGGCGGCCGCGAACACATGTTCGGTCCCGGCGCGCTCCATGGCGAACTGGACGGCATGCTGCGCCCGCTGTTGCAAGGTACCCTCGGCTACTGCGGCTTCGAGGTGCTGCAGCCCTTCTTCGCCTATCACGTGCCCTACCTGGAAGCGGACCAGCGTAGCGCCATCCTCGCCCGGCTCGCCGGGGAACTCGCCTGCCTGCCAAGCCGCCCGGCGCTGCCCATGCCGGACCTGACGCGCTACGACGAGGTTTTCCGCCCACGCATGCCCTGAACCCTCCGCCTGCCAGCGGCGGCCCAGCCAGACCATCCCGTCAGGCGCTCTTCGCCGACTCCACCGCGCCCGAGTTCTCCACCATCAGCAGCGTCATGTCGTCGAAGGCGTGGCGGCCAGCGAGATGGGCACGCACCCCCTTGACCACGGAGTCGAACTGCCTTTCCGGCGGCACGGCCCGCAATGCCGCGACGATGCCCTCGCGGCCGAAGGCGCGTCCGCTCTCGTCCTCCGCATCCTCCAGGCCATCGGAATACACCACCAGGCGTCCGTGGCCCGACCACTGGAACACCTCGGTTTCGGCGACGAAGGTGCGGTCGAGGATGCCAAGCGGGAAGTTGTCGGATTCGAAGCTGCGGATCACCTCGCCCTGGTCGTCGATGAACAGCGCGCCGGGCAGGCCGCCGTTCCACACCTCGACCAGGCGGTTGCGCGCGTCGATGCAGGCGACGATCGCGGCGACATAGTGATCGGCCGGCGACTGGTCGTGTACCGCCCAGTTCATCTCCTCCACCATCAGGGAAACCGGCAGGTTCTTGCTGACCATGCTGTAGAAGATGTGATTGATCGGCAGCAGGTTGAGCGCCGCCGGCAAGCCATGGCCGGTCGAATCGGCCAGCATCACGTAGAGCTTGTTGCTGCGCCCGCGCGCCGCCGCCACCAGGTCGCCGCCCACCAGCTCCGTCGGCTGCAGCCAGTGGCGCAGCTGGCGATCCTTGAGATGCTCGGGCCGCATCATGCGCGCCATCAGCCCCGCCACCAGCTGGCGTTCCTCCTCGGCGGCACGGTGATAGGCGGCCAGCTGGGCCCGGCTCGCGGTGATCTCGCGTGCCTGCATGAGGATATCGACGCTGCGCAGGGTCACCTGCATCAGCTGTTCGAGGTCGATCGGCTTGAGTACGTAGCCATCGATGCCGAGCGCGATCGCCTTTTGCAGGTAATTGGTGTCGTTGAAGGCGGTGGTCAGGATCACGGGGGTCTCGCGCTGCTGGCGCTTGATCTCGGCGGCCATCTCCAGCCCGTCCATGACGGGCATCTGAATGTCGCTGAGCACCAGGTCCGGGCGCTGGGAACGATAGATATCCAGCCCCTCGCGGCCGTTGGCGGCGGTGAGAATCCTGCCAACCCGCCGTGACAGGAAATAGGCGACCTCGTTGCGGATGCTTTCCTCGTCCTCGACGTACAAGACGGCCAGCTGCTTGAGCGCTTCCAGGGATTGCCGATTGTTCATGTTGCCCGCCTGCGGTTGCGACCCGCATATTCTCCGCCAGTACGCGGCCGAAGTCATCTCCCCGAGAGGTCCGCCTCTCGCCGCGAGGACGGCGCTATACTTTGCCGCATGACAATACAAGCCCGGCGCGACCGGGCGCTTTTTTTCAAGGAGGCAGACATGAGCATGACCCAGGACGAACTCAAGCAGGCGGTGGCGAAGGCCGCGCGCGACTATGTGGCCGACACGGTGCCCGCCGGCGCCATCATCGGCGTCGGCACCGGCTCGACGGCGAATTTCTTCATCGATGCGCTGGCCGCCATCAAGAATCGCATCGATGCCACCGTCGCCAGCTCGGAGGCGACGAAAATGCGCCTCGAAGGCCATGGCATCAGGGTGCTCGACCTCAACGAGGTGAGCAGCATGCCGGTGTATGTCGATGGCGCCGACGAGATCACCAGCGGGCTGGCGATGGTCAAGGGCGGGGGGGGAGCGCTGACGCGCGAGAAGATCGTCGCCGCCGTGGCCGACAAGTTCGTCTGCGTCTGCGACGAGAGCAAGCTGGTCGATACCCTCGGCAAGTTCCCGCTGCCGGTGGAGGTGATCCCGATGGCGCGCGAGCATGTGGCGCGCCAGATCGCCAAGCTCGGCGGCCAGCCCAAGCTGCGCGCCGGTTTCGTCACCGACAACGGCAACGTCATCCTCGACGTGCGCGGCCTCAACATCAGCGATCCGGTCGGTTTCGAGACCGCGCTCGACGGTATCGTCGGCATCGTCACCAATGGCCTGTTCGCGCGCCGCGGCGCCGATCTGCTGCTGCTGGCGACTCCCGCCGGTGTGAGACAGATGGGCAAGTGAGCGGCGGTTAACCGCCCTGCAACAATTCCGTCATCCAACCGCCTTAAACTTCCGCCGATTCCGCATCGATACCCCAGGAGACCGCGCATGGCCGAGCACACCCTCAAGCAGTTCGACACCGAGCTGGAGCAGATCCGCAGCAAGGTGCTGCAACTGGGCGGCCTGGTCGAGCGCCAGATCATCCGCTCCATGGAGGCCCTGGCCGAGGGCGACCTGATTCTTTGCGAGCAGGTGATCAACACCGACCACGACGTCAATCGCATGGAGGTCGATCTCGACGAGGCCTGCGCGCACATCATCGCCAAGCGCCAGCCCGCCGCCATCGACCTGCGCATGATCATGACGGTCATCAAGACCATCACCGACCTGGAGCGCATCGGCGACGAAGCGAAAAAAATCGCCAAGCAGGCGCGCGCCATGCATACCAGCGACGTCAATTTCGTGCCGAAGATCGAGCTGCGCCACGTCGCCGACATCGTCGTCGCCATGCTGCGCCAGGCCCTCGACGCATTCGCCCGCTCCGACTCGTCGGTGGCCACCGAGGTGGTACGGCGCGACAAGGAGGTCGATGCCGAGTTCAAGGCGGCGATGCGCCAGCTCATCACCTTCATGATCGAGGATCCGCGCACCATCTCGCGCGCCCTCGAACTGTTGTTCATCGCCAAGTCGATCGAGCGCATCGGCGACCACGCCAAGAACATCTCGGAATACGTGGTCTATATGGAAAAGGGTCGCGATGTGCGCCACCTCGGCCTGGAAGACCTGGAGCGCGAGGTGGCCAAGCGCGACTGAGCCCCGGCTCGGTCAAATGAAAACGGCCGCCCGCGGGCGGCCGTTTTCATTCCGCATCGGCCGTGCCGTTCAGGAGCGCGGCGGAACGTACCCCTGCACCTGCGCCACTCCTTCCCCGAAGAAGTGCTTCTCGACCTGCTCGGCCAGATACTTGCGGTGCTGGGCATCGGCGAGGTTCAGACGGTTCTCGTTGATGATCATCGTCTGCAGGCGGATCCACTGCTGCCAGGCTTCCTTCGAGACGTTTTCGAAAATGCGCTTGCCCAGTTCGCCGGGCATCGGAGGAAAGTCGAGACCGTCCGCTTCGCGGCCGAGCTTGACGCAATTGACCATTCTTGCCATGGGGACTCCTTTATGGGGTAAAGGTGGAATTCTACAGGCTCGGCACGGAGCCCATGCCTAGACGTCGCTCAGGTACTCGACCAGCATGCCCGAGGTGCGCCGCAGGCGGCGCGACAGCAGGCGTGCGAGAGCGAACATGAAGCGGTAGGCCAGGCCGGGATACTCCTGGGCCATGCGATCCAGGCCCTCCGTCGCGAGGGTCATCAGCTCGCAGTCGGTGTGGGCGGTGCAGGTCGCCGAGCGCCGTTCGTGGTCGATCAGCGCCATCTCGCCGACGACGCGGCCGCGCCCCTCATAGGACAACAGGTGGTGGCCGGCCTCGCCGCCCTTGTAGACCGCCAGGCTGCCCTCGACGAGGATCAGCATGTAATTGCCGGCATCGCCCTCGTTGAACACCACCGCTCCCTTCCCGACCTGGTGGTAGCTCAGATAATTGGCGACCGTGCGCAACTCCGGGTAGGAGAAATCCTTGAACAGATCCAGGCCATCCAGCAGGTCGGCAATCTTTTCGCTCATTCTCTCGCCATCTCACAGGTTCTTCACCAGCACCTTCGAACGGCGCTGGTAGTTGTACAACTCGCGCCGCGCCTTCGGCAGCGCCTCCAATCCCGCCTCCACATAGCCGCGCTCGACGAACCAGTGGGCCGTGCGCGTGGTCAGCACGCACAGGCGCTTGATCTTCTGCGCCTTGGCGCGCACCTCGATGTGGCGCCGCAGCTGATCGCCATAGCCGGCGCGACGATATTCGGGCATCACCGCCAGGCAGGCCAACTCCGCCGCCGCCGGCTCGCCGGCGACGCGGCTGAGCGGGTATAGCGCGGCGCAACCAACCACCACGCCATCGTGGTCGAGCAGGGAGAAGCGGCCGATTTCCATTTCCAGCCGTTCGCGGCCGCGCTTGACCAGGGTACCGTCGGCCTCCAGCGGCGCGATCAGGGCCAGTACCGCGCCGACGTCCTCGGGGGTGGCCTCGCGCAGGCGCGCCAACGGCGCCTGGGTCATGACGGTGCCGACGCCATCGCGGGTGAACAGCTCCATGAGCATCGCGCCGTCGCGGCCGCGGTCGAGGAAATGCACGCGGCCGACGCCGGCGCGGCAGGCGCGCACCGCGCCGGGCAGCACGCGCGCCACCTCCGGCGCCTGCGCGACCCGCTTGGCCAGCAACTGTTCCCCCTCCTCGACGGTCAGGGCATGGACATGCGCGCCCTTGCGGTCGAGCACCCCGGGCGCGTCGCAGAGGTAGATCAGCTTGTCCGCCTTGATGGCGACCGCCACCGCCTCCGCCACCTCTTCCCAGGCGAGGTTGAAAATCTCGCCCGAAGGCGAGGCGGCGATCGGCGTGATCAGCACCACGTTTTCCTGCGCCAGGTCGGCACGGATCTCGTCGGCCTCCACCTTGCGCACGGCGCCGGTGAACTGGAAGTCCACGCCATCGACCACGCCCACCGGCTTGGCGGAAACGAAGTTGCCGCCGGTGACGCGCAGGAAGGCGCCGGCCAGCGGCGTGTTCGGCAGTCCCTGCGAGAGCAGCGCCTCGATTTCGATGCGCGTCACGCCCATGGCGCGCTTGACGCACTCCAGGGTCTCGGCGTCGGTGACGCGCAGGCCGTTATGGAAGCGCGGCTCCAGGCCACGGCTCTTCATCTCCGCGTCGATCTGGGGGCGCGCGCCATGCACCAGCACGAGGTGGATGCCCATGCTGTCGAGCAGGGCGATGTCGTGGATCAGCGCCTGGGCCACGCCGAGCGGCAAGACCTCGCCGCCGAAGGCGATGACGAAGGGCCGGCCGCGGAAGGCGTGGATGTAGGGCGCGGCCTGGCGGACCCAAGCCACCAGCCGCGCATCGGTCAATGCCGCGTTATCCGCATCTCCCATGCCTCAGCCCTTCTTGCCGCGCTTCTTGCCGTCCTTCTTCTCCTTGGCGGATGGCAGGGCCGTCGGCGTCGTCGCGTCGAGAGCGGCCTCGATGCGCTCGCAGATGGTGCGCAGCACCTTGACGCGCGCGTAGTTCTTGTCGTTCGCCTCGACCAGGGTCCAGGGCGCGACGCCAGTACTGGTGCGGTCCACCATGTCGCAGACCGCCTGGTGGTAGGCATCCCACTTCTCGCGGTTGCGCCAGTCCTCCTCGGTAATCTTGAACTGCTTGAACTCGATCTTCTCGCGCTCCTTGAAGCGGCGCAGCTGCTCGTCCTTGCTGACCTGCAGCCAGAATTTGACAACGATGGCGCCGGCCTGCGACAACTCGTGCTCGAAGTCGTTGATCTCGGTGTAGGCGCGCAGCCAGTCGGCCTCGGCACAGAAGCCCTCGACGCGCTCGACCAGCACGCGGCCATACCAGGTGCGGTCGAAGATCGTGACGCGGCCGACGCGCGGGATGTGGCGCCAGAAGCGCCACATGTAGGGCTGGGCGCGCTCCTCCTCGGTCGGCGCCGCGACCGGCACGATCTGGTAGTCGCGCGCATCCATCGACGCGGCGACACGGCGGATCGCGCCGCCCTTGCCGGCGGCGTCCGAGCCCTCGAAGGCGCAGATCACCGAATGCTGTTTGAAGCGCGGATCGCGCACCAGTTCCGACAGGCGGCCCTGCCACTTGGCGAGCTGATCCTCGTACTGCTTCTTGGTCAGCTTTTTCGTCAGGTCGAGTTCGGAAATGACATCGCGGCCGTCGATGTTCGGCTGAATCGGCGGCGCCACGGGCGTGGTCTGCTTGTCGGTTTCGGCAAGCCGCTTGCGGATGGCGTCGAGAACGATCTTGCCGGTGGTCAGCGAACGGTAGCGATCGTCCTCGCCCTCGATGATGATCCACGGCGCCCAGGGCGTGTTGGTCATGCGCAGCACGTGGCCGACCACCTCCTGCAGCTTGTCGTAGGTCTTCAGACGTTCCCAATTCCACTTGGTGACACGCCAGGCGGTATGCGGGTCCTTCTCCAGCGCCTTGAGGCGGCGCTTCTGGCCTTCCTTGGTGAGATGGAACCAGAACTTGAGCACCAGCGCGCCCTCGTTTACCAGCATCTGCTCGAAGCGGTTGATCTGGTCGATGCGCTGATCCATCTGCGCCTGGGTCATCTGGCCGTCGAGGCTGTCGTGGATCGGACTCGAATACCAGGAGCCGGCGAAGATACCGATGCGCCCCTTGGGCGGCAGCGCCCGCCAGTAGCGCCACATGAAGGGGCGCTGGTGCTCCTCGTCGGTCGGCGCGGAAAAGGCCAGCGTCGAGATGTAGCGCGGGTCCATCCACTCGTAGAGGATGTTGATGGTCTCCCCTTTGCCGGCACCGTCCTGGCCGCTGACCAGAATGACCACGGGAATCTTGCCCTGCTCCTTGAGGTCGTACTGGACATCGAGCAGGTCGGCGCGCAGGGCCGGCACCGTCTTCTTGTAGGTTTCCTTGTCGATCGTGTGGCCGAGTTCCGCGGATTCGAACATTTTTCTTCTCCCTAAAACAAGCTTCGGTGCCGCGCGCTCGCGCGGCTAGAAATCACCCCATGCCGCCTGCAGCGCCGCCAGGACCGCCGCTCCGGCCGTCTCGGTGCGCAGCACGCGCGGTCCCAGCCGCAGGGTCCGGAAACCCGCCGCCTCGGCGGCCCGCATCTCGCCTTCATCCCAGCCGCCCTCGGGGCCGACCATGACGGTCGCCGGTCCCGCCGGACGCGCCAACTCGCGCAGCGAAACACCGGCTTCCGGCGCCAGTAGCAAACACAAGGCATTCTGCCCCCTTGCCTCGGCGAGGTATTGAGGCAGATCAAGCACGGGAGCAACCCGCGGCACGCGATTGCGGCCACACTGCTCGCAGGCCGCGCTGGCGATGTGGTTCCAGTGCGCGACGCGGCGCGCCATGCGCTCGGCGGTCAGCTTGACCACGCAGCGCCTCGCCGCCACCGGCTGGATCGCCGCGACGCCGAGCTCGACGGATTTCTCGACCACCCAGTCCATCTTGTCGCCGGCCGGCAGGGCCTGCACCAGCGTGACGGCGAGCGGGGATTCGGCCTCGCGGTCGGCGAACTCCCGCAACGCGACGCGCACCGTCCCGCCAGCGCCGACTATTTGCGCCAGCCACTCGCCGCCGCAGCCATCGAAGAGAATCAGATTCGCCCCGACCTTGAGGCGCAGGACGCGCATGGCATGATGCGCCGCCGCTTCGGGCAGATCCACCTGGGCGCCGGGGGCGAGGGGAAAGGGGCAATGGAAGCGGGGTATCATTTTTGTATTATTTCACAACCCATCCCGGCCGCTCCGGCCAGAGGCGCGCGATGCCAGCAAAACCCCTTACCCGCCTGTCCCGGCGCAACAAACTGGCGCTTGCCGTCCTGGGCCCGGCCGTATTCGCGCTGCTGTTCCTCTGGCTCGCCCTGCCGGGCATCCTCCAGGCGCAGGCGCAGCGCTTCGTCGCGGAGAAAACCGGCCACCGCCTGAGCCTCGCCCGTCCCGAATTCAATCCCTTCACGCTGGCCTTGCGCATCGGCAGGCTGGAACTCGACGACCCGGCGGGCGAACCCCTGCTCGCCTTCGACGGGCTGCTGGTGGATGTCTCCGCCGCCAGCCTGCCGCGCCGGACCTTGACATTCGACGCGATCCGACTCGACGGCCTCGCGGTGACGCTGGTCGAGCTGCCGGGCGACAAGCTCAACTGGACTCCCTTCCTCGATGCGCTGCGGGACAAGGAAGAACAGCCGTCCGCCGCGCCACCGCGCCTCGACATCCGCGGCTTCGTGCTGGCCGGCGGCCGGCTGGACTTCGCCGACCGTCGCGCCAAACCCGGCTTCGCCACCCGCGTCGAGCCGCTCGACCTCACCCTCGACGAGATTTCCACGCTACCCGACGACAAGGGCCGCTACCGACTGGAGGCGCGCACCGCCGCCGGCGCCCGTCTCGCCCTGGGAGGAGAGATCGCCCTCAACCCGGTGGCGGTCGCCGGCGACTTCCGCCTCGACGATTTCGACATCGCCCAGCTCGCCCCCTATCTCAGGAACCTGCTGCCGGCGCCGCCCGCCGGCAAGGCCGCCCTGGCGGCCAGCTACCGGGCCGGCAACGGCGGCGACAAGCTCGACCTGGTCATCACGGGGCTGACGGCCAAGGTCGCTGGCCTGCGGCTGCCTCTCGGCCAGGAGCCTGGACCCGTCGCGGCGGTCGACACCGTCGAACTGCGGGATGGCCGCTTCGACCTGGCGCGGCGGGAAGCCGGCTTCGGCACCCTGAGGCTCGCCGCCGGCAAGCTGGAATTTCCCGCCCCAGACCCGGCCGCGCCGCGCTTCGGCGCCCTGAGCCTGGAGGACGCGCGCATCGACCTGGGCCAGCGCGAGGCGACCCTCGGCCGCGTCAAGCTCGACGGCGGCAGTGTCGCGGCGACGCGGGATGCCCGGGGCGATATCGACCTGCTCGCGGCCCTGCGGCCGCTTGCGCCGACCGCGCAGCCGGCCGAGCCGGGCCAGCCCGCCGCCACGCCCTGGCGCTTCAGGCTCGCCGAGTTCACCGCCACCGGGCTGGGCCTCGTCCTGCGCGACGCCGGCGTAACGCCAGCCGCGGAACTGGCGCTAGACGACACCTCTCTGCGCGTCGCGGACATCAGCGACGACCTGAACGCCGCGCTGCCGCTGCGCCTTGCCTTCGACGTGCGCAGCGGCGGCCGCTTCACGGGCGAAGGCAAGCTCGTGCCCGCCGGGCCGGCCCTGGACTTCCGGTTCAAGCTGGCCGACCTGGCGCTGCGCCCCGCCCAGCCCTATCTCGCCGGCAGGACCACGCTCGCCATCGCCGGCGGCAAGCTCTCCACCCAGGGCCGGCTCGCCTACGACGCCCAGGGACCGAGCTTCCGCGGCGACTTCGCGCTGCGCGAGCTGCGCCTCGCCGAGACCGACGGCAACGTCCTGCTCGCCTGGAAGAACCTCGCCAGTCCCGAACTGACGCTGACGCCCCGCCGGCTCGACCTCGGCGAACTGCGCCTCAGCGGCCTCGACACCCAGCTGATCATCGACAAGGACAAGAACATCAACTTCAGGCGGGCGCTCAAGCCGCGGGAGGAAGAGGCCGGCGGGGCGCCGCCTCCCGCGCCGGGTGCGAGCCCCCCCTTCGTCGTCAACATCGACCGTCTGCGCTTCTACAACGGCGAGCTGGATTTCGCCGACCACTCCCTGCTGCTACCCTTCGGCACGCGCATCCACGGGCTGCGCGGCAGCATCGGCAACCTGTCGAGCCAGCCCGGCGCGCCCGGCCAGCTCGAACTCGACGGCGAGGTGGATGAATACGGCATGGCGCGCGCCGTCGGCCAGGTGGACCTGTTCCATCCGAAGGACTTCATGGACCTGCGCGTGATCTTCCGCAACGTCGAGATGACGCGGCTGACGCCCTACACCGCCACCTTCGCCGGCCGCAAGATCGACTCGGGCAAGCTCTCCCTCGACCTGCAGTACAAGATCGAGCAGCGCCAGCTGCAGGGCGAGAACCAGGTGGTCATGGAACGGCTGGTTCTCGGCGAACGCGTCGAGAGTCCGAGTGCCAAGGAGCTGCCCCTCGACCTCGCCATCGCCATCCTGCAGGATGCCGACGGCCGCATCGACCTCGGACTGCCGGTCGCCGGCAGCCTCGACGATCCGGAGTTCAGCTACGGCCAGATCGTCTGGAAGGCGATCGCCAACGTGCTGACCAAGATCGTCACCGCCCCCTTCCGCGCGCTCGGCGCGCTGCTCGGCGGCGGCGAGAAGGTCGAGGACATCGCGTTCGAAGCCGGCGCCGCCCAGCTGTCGCCGCCGGAACGCGAAAAGCTCGCGCGGCTGGCCGACGCGCTGGCCAAGCGGCCGGGCTTGGTGCTCGCCATCGGCGGCAGGCATGCCGAGGCGGACCGCGTCGCGCTGCAGGATGTGCAGCTGCGGCGCGCCGTGATCGTCCGCATGGGCCAGCGCGTCTCGGAACGGGGCGACCCCGGCCCGCTGTCCTCGCGCCAGCCCAAGGTACAGGCCGCCCTCGAAGCGCTCTACGGCGACCGCTTCGGCTCCGCCGATCTCGCCGCGCTCAAGGACGGCTTTCGCCGCGCCAATCCCGGCCAGCTGGAGGAAAGCCTGACCGGCAAGATGATGTCGCGCCTGTCCGGCCTGCTGCGCGAGAAGAAGACCCTGGGCGAGGACGAGATCGCCCGGCTCAAGGGCGCCGACTTCCACGCCGAGCTCTACGAGCGCCTGCGCGCCGCCGAAAGCGTCGCCGACGACCGCCTGCTGGAACTCGCGCGGAAGCGCGGCGAGAACGCCGTCGCGCTGCTCGGCAAGGCCGGCGTCGCGGCCGAGCGCCTGCATCTGCTGCCGCCGGAAGCGCTCGCGGGCACGGAGGCCGGCGTGCCGCTCAAGCTGGCGCTGGAGGCCGCCGGTAAAAATCCCCCCGTGCCGGACGCGCTATCATCGAAGCCGACCGAACACCAATAACCACAACCATCTGGAGGAGACAGCATGGTCAGCACCCCCACTCCCGTTTGCGATTTCGGCTGGCAGGCCGCGGATTTCGACCTGCCCGGCGTCGACGGCCGACGCCACGGCCTGGCGTCGGCGCGCGGCCCCAACGGCCTGCTGCTGATGTTCATCTGCAACCACTGCCCCTACGTCAAGGCGGTGATCGACCGCATCGTGCGCGATGCGCGCGAACTGGCGACGCTCGGCATCGGCAGCATCGCCATCATGAGCAACGACCCCAGCGAATATCCCGAGGACTCCTGGGACAACATGGTCCAGGTCGCGCGCGCCCACGACTTCCCGTTTCCCTACGTGCTGGACGAAACCCAGGCCGTCGCCCGAGCCTACGGCGCCGTCTGCACCCCCGACTTCTTCGGCTTCAACGCCAAGCTGGAGCTGCAATACCGCGGCCGCCTCGACGCCTCGCGCAAGGAAGCGGCGCCGTCCGACGCGCGCCGCGACCTGTTCGAGGCGATGCGGCAGGTCGCCCTCACCGGCCAGGGACCGCGCGAGCAGATTCCCGGCATCGGCTGCTCGATCAAATGGAAAGGCGAATGAAGGCGCTGCGGCGTTTTGCCGCGGTCGCCGCCTGCCTGTGCGCCGGCACCCTCCACGCCGAGGACAACGTCCTGCTGATCCAGACCGGGCCGCAGGGCTTCATCGTCTGGCACACCGAGGGCAAGAGCCGCATCTCGGACGACGAGGCGCTGGAGGTGATGGCGAGCGCCCGTCCCGGGGGCGGCGAGGAGGTCATGACCGCGCACGGCCCGGCGCGCGGCTACGAGCTGCCGGCCGGCGTGCTGATCCGCCTGCCCGAGGCCAAGAGCGACAAGGCCCTGCTGGTGGACCGCGACGCCTGCGGCCACATCCAGATGTGGCACGCCGAGGGGGAAACCCAGCTCAGCGACGGCGAGCTCACCGAGATCGTCATGTCCGCGCTGCCCGAGGGCGGCAAGCGGCTGACCCTGGGCAACCGTTACGTCAAGGCCTTCGTCACCCCGCTCGGGATCACCGCGACCCTTTGGAAGATCCCCGGGAAAACGACGCCCTGAAAGCCGGCGCCGGCTGGCCACCGTCTCGCGAGCGCCGACTTTTCCCGGCCGGCGTGGCGCCGTGCGGATAGGGAGAATTACCCATCCGGCTACCACCTACGCGGGATTGACGGGCCCGCCGGTTTGGGGAATCATCCCGCACCGGCCGGTCCATCGCATTGGCATTCGCCCATCCGGCCGGCATGATGCGTCCGCGCGTCGCATGACTCCGGGAATTCCGCCATGAAGCATGAACTCAACGTCAGCCTCAATCAGTTCGTCTTTTCCCTGTCGCAGGCGCTCGACCTGATCAATCCGGCGATGGCCGACCACCACAAGCGCGTCGCCTACATCGCGCTGCGCGTGGCCGAGGCGGCCGGGCTGAGCGGCAAGGCCAAGGAGGACGTGGTGATCGCCGCCGCCCTCCACGACATCGGCACCCTGCCGCGCCAGGATGGCGCCGGCGGCGGCGCGGGCTCCGCCAGCCTCCACAGCGCGCGCTTCGGCTATCAGCTGCTGCGCAAGTTCAAGCCCTTCGAAATGTCGGCGCGCATCGTGCGCTTCCATTGCATCGACTGGGCGCACGGACAGCATCGCGAAGTGGAGGGGGAAATGGTGCCGGTCGGCAGCCACATCGTGCATCTCGCCAACCGCGTGAATGGCCTGGTCGATCGCGAACGGCCGATCCTCTGGCAGGCGAGCGACATCAACGCGCGGATTGGCGCGCTGCGCGGCGAGGTGCTGATGCCCGAACTCATCGATAACTTCCTCGCCGTTTCCGCGAAGGACGCCTTCTGGCTCGACCTCAACGCCTCCGACCTGCTGAACCTGATGGCCACGCGCATCTCGTTTTCCACGGTCGAACTCGACGAGGACGCCCTACTGGATTTCGCCGAGCTGCTGGCGCAGATCATCGATTTCCGCAGCCGCTTCACCGCCACGCATTCGAGCGGCGTCGCCGCCACCGCCGCCACGCTGGCCCAATTGTTCGGCTTCCCCGAGGCGGACTGCAAGCGCATCCAGATCGCCGGCTACCTGCACGACCTCGGCAAGCTGGCGATCCCCGCCGAGCATCTCGAAAAGAATGGCCGCCTGACCGAAGAGGAATGGATGACGGTGCGCAGCCATCCCTACTACACCTACCGCATCCTCGCCTCGATCAACGGCATGGAAGACATCGCCCTCTGGTGCGGCGTGCACCATGAGCGCCTGTGCGGCACCGGCTATCCCTTCGGCGCCGACAATCCGCGCATTCCGCTGGAGGCGCGCATCCTCGCCGTCGCCGACATCTTCACCGCGCTCACCGAGGATCGCCCCTACCGCCGGGGGCTCGACCGGGAGTCCGTGCTCGACATCCTGAAAAAAATGGTCGCCAATTTCGAGCTGGACCGCAAGGTGGTCAATGTGCTCGAAGCCAATTACGCCGACCTGGACCGCGCGCGCGTCAGCGCGCAGCGGGTGGCCCTGCACGATTACCAGTCCTTCATGGAGGGCCTGACCGAGCTGGACCTTTCCGGCGCGCGCGCCGCGCACACGGCCTGGAAACGCCACGTGCGCGACTATCTCGACGGCAAGGACGCCTTGCCGCGCGAGCAGCTGATCAGCCACCGCGAGTGCGACCTGGGCCGCTGGTATCACGGCGAGGGCCTGCGTCTCTACGGGCACATTCCCGAGATGCACGAGCTGGAACGGCCGCACCGGATGCTCCACGAGCTGATCGCCTCCCTGGTCAGCCACAAGGAGAACGGCCGCTCCAGCGAGGCCGAGCTCTGCTACGCCCAGATCGGGCCGATTTCCGACCTGATCGTCAAGCTGCTGCACGCGATCGAGAACAAGGCCGCGCTGGACGTCAGGGAAGCAACGGCACCCGCCGCGCCGACGCCGGCGACGGAGGAAGAGAAGCGCTACGCCGCGGCGAGCTGGTGGTACCGGGCCGAGAGCGGCTCGGCCTGAGCCGCCCCGGACGCACGGCTCAGCCGCCGGCCCGCGCCGGGGCGCGGTCGGCCATCAGACCTGGCGCCTCGGCGAGCAGGAAGCTGCGGAAGGTGTCCGCCACCGGCAGCAGTTCCTTTTCGGCGCGATGCACGACAAACCAGCGGCGGATCACCGGCGTGCCGGTCACCGGCAGCCGCACCAGCCGGCCGACCTCGCATTCGAGCGAGACGGTATGGGCCGAGATGAAGGCCAGGCCGAGCCCGGCCATCACCGCCTGCTTGATGGTCTCGTTGCCGACCATTTCGAGGATGTGCGGCGGCGCCAGGCCGACGTCCGAAAAATAACGTTCCATGGTCGCGCGCGTGCCCGAGCCGGGTTCGCGGATCAGGAAGGTCTCCTCGCCGAGCAGGGCGGGCGCGATCTGCTTGCGCGCGGCGAGCGGATGGTCCGGGGCGGCGACGATCACCAGCGGATGATCGGCGAAGGCTTCGGCGACGGTGGCGAACTCCTGCGGCGGCTGGCCCATGATGGCGAGGTCGATCTCGTTGTCGGCGAGCTGGCGCACGACGGTTTCGCGGTTATGCACGCGCAGGTTGAGCTCGATGCCCGGATGGCGACGGCGGAACTCCGCCAGCAGGCGCGGCGCGAAATACTTGGCGGTGCTGATGACGCCGATCGACAGCCGGCCGCCGCGCACGCCCTTGATGGCGTCGAGCGCCTCCTCCGTTTCGCGCAGCTGCTGGGCGATGCGCCGGGCGTGGCGCGCCACCTCCTCGCCGGCCGCGGTCAGATAGACCTTCTTGCCGACCATCTCGGTGAGCGGCAGTCCCGCCTGCTCCTCCAACTGCTTGACCTGCATCGACACGGCCGGCTGGGTCAGGTGCAGTTCCTCGGCGGCGCGCGAAAACGACAAATGGCGCGCCACCGACTCGAAGACCTTGAGCTGGCGCAAGGTGACATGCTTCATGGCGATATGCTCCCTCTGACGGCCACCGTTCCGCCGGCGCCGAGTTTTCGCGCCCCGTGCGTGCGGCCTTGTTGTTCAGCCGATCTTATCATCGCAATAAATAATCGTGACTGTTGCTTATGGATTTATCCCGCTATCGTTGCCGCCCATGACGAACCTGCAAGCCCTGATCTTCGACGTGGATGGCACGCTGGCGGACACCGAGCGCGACGGCCATCGCATCGCCTTCAACATGGCCTTCGAGGAAGCCGGCTTGTCCTGGCGCTGGGATGCCGCGCTCTACGGCGAGCTGCTGGCGGTCACCGGCGGCAAGGAACGCATGACGCACTATGCGCGGCTGCACGATCCCCAGTTGCTGGCGCGGCCGGAATTCGACACGCTGATCCGCAAGCTGCACACGCTGAAGACCCAGCATTTCGTACATCTGGTCCAGGCCGGCCGCCTGCCGCTGCGGCCGGGCGTCGCGGCGCTGATACGCGCCGCGCGGGCCGCCGGACTGCGGCTCGCCATCGCGACGACGACCTCTCCGGAGAACGTGGCGGCCCTCCTGCGCGCGAGCCTCGCGCCGGACGCCGAATCCTGGTTCGAGGTCATTGGCGCCGGCGACGTGGTGCCGGCGAAGAAACCGGCGCCCGACATCTATCTCTGGGTATTGGAGCGCCTGGGACTTCCCGCCGCCGCCTGCCTCGCCTTCGAGGATTCCTATAACGGGCTGCGGGCCAGCCTCGCCGCCGGCCTGCCGACCTTAGTGACCGAGAGCGAATACACGCTGGACCACGACTTCAGCGGCGCGCTCGCCGTGCTCTCCGACCTCGGGGAGCCGGATCGCCCCTGCCGCGCGCGCCGCGGCGACCTGCGCGGCAAGTCCCTGGTGGACCTGGATTTGCTGCGTCTGTGGCATAGCGAAAGCATCAAGCACCACTGATGATTACGATAAAAAAACGTGACTGGCCTTTATAGACCAGGCTCACTAAGATGCCTTCCAACACGCAATCGAACACCATCAACACGCTGACTGAACGAGGAGACACAAGAATGGATCAATCGAACCGCTACGCCGCGCTTGACCTCAAGGAAGACGACCTGATCAAGGGCGGCAAGCACATCCTGTGCGCCTACAAGATGAAGCCCAAGGCGGGCTACGGCTATCTGGAGGCCGCCGCGCACTTCGCCGCCGAGTCCTCGACCGGCACCAACGTCGAAGTGTGCACCACCGACGAATTCACCAAGGGCGTCGATGCGCTGGTGTACTACATCGACGAGGCGACCGAGGACATGCGCATCGCCTACCCGATCGACCTGTTCGACCGCAACGTCATCGACGGCCGCATGATGCTGGTCTCCTTCCTGACCCTGACCATCGGCAACAACCAGGGCATGGGCGACATCGAGCACGCCAAGATGATCGACTTCTACGTGCCGCCGGAAGTGATCCGCCAGTTCGACTGCCCGGCCTACAACATCGAGGACCTGTGGCGCATCCTCGGCCGCCCGGTCAAGGACGGCGGCTACATCGCCGGCACCATCATCAAGCCCAAGCTCGGCCTGCGTCCCGAGCCCTTCGCCAAGGCGGCCTACCAGTTCTGGCTCGGCGGCGACTTCATCAAGAACGACGAGCCGCAGGGCAACCAGGTGTTCGCCCCGCTGAAGAAGACCATCCCGCTGGTCTATGACGCCATGAAGCGCGCCATGGACGAAACCGGCCAGGCCAAGCTGTTCTCCATGAACATCACCGCCGACGACCACTACGAGATGATGGCGCGCGCCGATTTCGCCCTGGAGTGCTTCGGCCCGGACGCCAACAAGCTGGCCTTCCTGGTGGACGGTTACGTCGGCGGTCCCGGCATGGTCACCACCTGCCGTCGCCAGTACCCGAACCAGTTCCTGCACTACCACCGCGCCGGCCACGGCGCCGTGACCTCGCCCTCCTCGAAGCGCGGCTACACCGCCTTCGTGCTGGCCAAGATGTCCCGTCTGCAGGGCGCCTCCGGCATCCACGTCGGCACCATGGGCTACGGCAAGATGGAAGGCGAGGGCGACGACAAGATCATCGCCTACATGATCGAGCGCGACGAGTGTCAGGGCCCGGTCTACTTCCAGAAGTGGTACGGCATGAAGCCGACCACGCCGATCATCTCGGGCGGCATGAACGCACTGCGCCTGCCGGGCTTCTTCGAGAACCTCGGCCACGGCAACGTCATCAACACCGCCGGCGGCGGCTCCTACGGCCACATCGACTCGCCGGCGGCCGGCGCGATCTCGCTGCGCCAGTCGTACGAGTGCTGGAAGTCCGGCGCCGACCCAATCGAATTCGCCAAGGAGCACCGCGAATTCGCCCGTGCCTTCGAATCCTTCCCGAAGGACGCCGACACGCTGTTCCCCGGCTGGCGCGAGAAGCTGGGCGTGCACAAGTAAGCGGCCCGCTTGCGGACCGGACCGGGCTCCAGACGGTTCGCCCCGCGAGATCGCCTGCAACCCCGCTTCGGCGGGGTTTTTCCCTTTCCGACGAGGCAATCATGACCGACACTGAACAGTACAAGGTTCACAGGGAGCCCTACTACCAGGCCCAGGGCCGGGAAGTGCAGCTGTACGAGGCCGCCTACCGCAACCGCCTGCCGGTGATGGTGAAGGGCCCGACCGGCTGCGGCAAGTCGCGCTTCGTCGAGTACATGGCGTGGAAACTCGGCAAGCCCCTCGTAACCGTCGCCTGCAACGAGGACATGACGGCGTCCGACCTGGTCGGCCGCTATCTGCTCGAATCCGGCGGCACGCGCTGGCTCGACGGCCCGCTCACCACCGCCGCGCGCATCGGTGCGATCTGCTATCTCGACGAGATCGTGGAAGCCCGCCAGGACACCACCGTGGTGATCCATCCCCTCACCGATCATCGCCGTACCCTGCCGCTCGACAAGAAGGGCGAGCTGATCCACGCGCATCCCGACTTCCAGTTGGTGATCTCGTACAACCCCGGCTACCAGTCGCTGATGAAGGACCTCAAGCAGTCCACCAAGCAGCGCTTCACCGCCTTCGATTTCGACTATCCGGCGGTGGAGCTGGAAACCACCATCCTGGCGCAGGAGACCGGACTCGACGCCACCACCGCCGGCAAGCTGGTGAAGATCGGCGGCGTCGCGCGCGGCCTCAAGGGCCACGGGCTCGACGAAGGTATCTCCACGCGGCTGCTGGTGTATGCGGCCACCCTCATCAAGGACGGCGTCGCGCCGCGCGAGGCCTGCTACATGGCGCTGGTGCGGCCCATCACCGACGACGCCGACATCCGCGAGACCCTCGATCACGCCATCGACGCGACGTTTGTCTGACACCCCCCGGACCCCGCGAGCGGGGAGGGGAACCGCCATGAGTACGACCGACACCGACACCGAATACCAGCATCCCCTGATGGCTGCGTACTGGACGCAGCTCAACAGCGGCTTCCCGAGCGTCAGGGCGGTGTTCGAGGACGCCATGGCCGAGGCGCTGGCGGCGCTGACGCGCGAGGGCCTGTCGGCCTACCTCGATGCCGCGCACTTTCTCGGCCGCATGGGGCGCGGCGACGAGCCCATTCTTGCCTTCCTCGAGGTGTGGCCCTCGGTGGCCAGGGTGCTGGGTGAAGACGCCCTGCCGCCGGTGATGCAGGCCATCCACGCGATGCACCGGTCGCCCAATGGCAAGGCGATCGCACCCTTCATCCAGACCCTGGCGCCGGTCGCGCGGCGTCTGCATGCACTGGAGCCGCTGGAACGCTACCTCGACATTGCCCTGGATCTGATGGTGCGCACCACCGGCTCGATCCATGGCCACCACACCACTTTTCCGAGCCCGGGGCTGCCGGCCTTCTTCGAGCAGGCCCCGTTTCTCTTCACCCAGCTGTCCATGGAAGGCGTGCGCAACTGGGTCGAATACGGCATCCGCAACTATCGTATCCACCCGCAGCGGCAGGAGGAGTACTTCGCGCTGAAATCCGCCGACAGCCGCGCCGTGCTGCAGCGCGAGCGCCACGGCGTGCTGTTCGCCGACGTCGAGCGCAGACTGGACCTGTACCTGCGCGGCCTGTGGCAGGATGCCGAACAACTGGTGCCGTACTCCACCGCCTTCGACACGCTGCGCAAGCCCATCCCGTATTACGATCGTCTCGGCATGCGGGTGCCGGACGTGTTCGACAGCCGCGACGGCGTGAAGGGCATCGATCGCTATCGTGCCGTGCTGGCGCACATGGTTGGCCATCGCCGCTGGAGCACGCCGATCATCGCCGACAACTACAGCCCGCTGCAGCGCCTGGGCGTGGAGTTTTTCGAGGATTGTCGCATCGACACACTGCTGTGCCGCGAATACCCCGGTCTGCGCGACGTTTTCCTCCGCCTGCATCCGCATCCGGGCGAGGCCGATTGCGACCCGGACACCACGTCCTGCCTGCGCCACCGCCTCACCATGCTGTCGCGCGCCCTGCTCGACGACGCGCACGGCTACGCCAACCCGCACATCCTCGAGTTCGCCCGGCGCTTTCGCGAGATCATGGCGCACGGCGCGTCGAACACCCGTGAAATCGCCGACCTCGCGCTCAGCTTCTCGGCGCGTACGCGGCTGCAGAGCGACCAGTTCGCCCGGGTCCACTTCGACGACACCGTCATCGACTACCGCGACGACAACCGCCATCTGTGGCAATACATCGAGGACAGCGACGACGAGGATTTCTTCGACGATCCGGATAAGCAGCAGAAGAAGGAATCCGAAGTGCAATCGCTGCCGCCCCGTCACTACCCGGAATGGGACTACAGCAGCCAGACCTACCGGCCCGACTGGGTGAGCCTGTACGAACACCTGCATCCCAGCGGCAACCCCGCCGACATCGACCGCCTGCTCGACAAGCACACCGCACTCGCCAAGCGCCTGAAGCGCATGCTCGACCTCTTGAAGCCGCAGGACAAGGTGCGCATCCGCTATCAGGAAGAAGGCAGCGAGCTCGATCTCGACGTCGCGGTGCGCTCGCTCATCGACTTCATGAGCGGCGCCACGCCCGACCCACGCATCAACATGAGTCACCGCACCAGCGGCCGCAACATCGCGGTGAGCCTGCTGCTCGACCTCTCCGAATCGCTCAACGAGAACGTCGCCGGCGCCGACCAGACCGTGTTCGAACTGTCGCAGGAAGCGGTCTCTCTGCTCGCCTGGGCCATCGAGCACCTGGGCGACCCCTTCGCCATCGGCGGTTTCCATTCCAACACCCGCCACGACGTGCGCTACCTGCACATCAAGGGCTATCGCGAATCCTGGGGCGACACCGTGAAGGCACGGCTCGCCGCAATGCAGGCCGGCTGGTCCACGCGTATGGGCGCCGCGCTGCGCCACGCCGCCCACTACCTAGACGGCCAGAAGGCCGACAAGAAGCTGCTGCTCGTGCTCACCGACGGCCGGCCCGCCGACGTCGACGTCGGCGACGAGAGACTGCTCATCGAGGACGCCCGCCGCGCCGTGCGCGAACTCGGCCAGCAGGGCATCTTCACCTTCTGCATCAACCTCGACCCCAAGGCCGACGACTACGTCGCCGACATCTTCGGACGCCAGTACACCGTGGTCGACAATGTTCAGCGACTGCCGGAGAAGCTGCCGGCGCTGTTCATGGCGCTCACCAAATAGGTGGATGCGCAAGGGGCAGGGTGTGGGTGGCGCAATGACCTGACGACGGTCACGCCGTCACGCGGGCATTCCGCCGATGTCGCGACTACACTCGACGGCATGACCGAGGAGGCTGAATACACCATTCCGACCGCATCACCCTGGATCCCGAAATCTGCCACGGGAAACCGTGTATCCGAGGTCTGCATAGTCGGCCAGAATCTCCTCGGTTGTCATGCCGCCCGCCACGAACCGTGCCTTCTCCCCGGCCCTCTCCCGCAAGCGGGAGAGGGAGACAGCATGCAGGCCGCGCGACGGTCACGAAACCGGCGGGCTATCGCGTTGTTTCCCGCAAGGGAAGCGCTGAATAATTCGTCACCCCGGCGAACGCCGGGGTCCAGATGCTTGATTTGACTGGGTTCCGGCGTACGCCGGAACGACGATATCGAATTAATCAGCGTCTCCCAAGCGGACAGGGGGCAAGGATGCACGTCTATCGGTTGATTCGGACCCGGATTCACTCGGGAAAACGCATCGGCTTTTCCTGACCGCGCAAGCGCAACCAATCGGCAAACTCGGCGCCTGTCAGAATCGGAATGGCGAATTGCGCTTTCACCGCCAGGATGTCGCCGTCGCCACTCACCAGCACATTCGCCCCACCGGCAACGGCGAGACTCAAAAAGATGCGATCGTCGCCATCGCGGATGTCTGGCAATCCTTCCGGGATGCTTTCGATCTTGACCGTTTCGACGTAAGGCAGGAATTCGGCCAGCAAGATTTCGCGCTCTTCGCGTGTGAGCCTGAACTTGGGATATTGCAGCACACGCAAAAGCTCGTTCGCCGTGTCACGGCTGGCAAGGGCAACAAAATGGCCGGCCTGCCAGGCGTCGCGCAGCCAGGCAAAGTGCCCCCGCGAAAAAATCAGCGCCGAGATCAGACAGTTGGTGTCGAGAACGACCCGCGGGCGCGTCATGGGCACTTGCGTGCCCAGGCGATGGCGTCCGCCACGTCCTCGGGGCCGATCCCCAGCTCCTCCAGTTTGCTCCGCACCTTCTCCGCCTGATGGATGCGGACCGGCGTCAGAACGATTTTTCCATCCTGGACGCTCACGTCGTAATAATCGGCCTCGCCAACCATCTGAACGATGGCCTTGGGCAGCGTCACCTGATTTTTGCTTGTGCGTTTGGCCAACATTGGATTAGCCTTTAAACAATGAAGTAAGGAATTCCATTTTATGGCGGTTTGCCTGGGTCTGCAATCCGGGGAAAGCGGTATGGGCTCAAGAGATCCGTTGGACCGGCCGTACATATCAACGGTTTGTAGGTCGGGTTTCAACCGCCCGGGTTTCGTAGGTCGGGCTTCAGCCCGACACAACGGCCGGCCGCCACCCAGTCGGACCGAAACCCAACCCACGGAACCGCGCAGGGCTCTTTTGCCTCGTAGGCCGCCACTTTCACGGTAAAATCCCGCTCTTGCCCGGCGACTTCCCGACCATGAGTATCCAGCACCCAGCCACCCCCGCCGCCATGCTCGGCAGCCTGATCCGCCACCGCGGGCTGCTGCGCGACCTGGTCAGGCGCGACTTCATCGGGCGCTACAAGGGCTCCGTGCTGGGCGTTGTCTGGTCCCTGTTCAATCCATTATTCATGCTCGCCGTCTACACCGTCGTCTTCAGCGTGGCGTTCAAGGCCAAGTGGGGCACAGGCGAGGAAAGCAAGATTGCCTTTGCCATCGTCCTCTTCTCCGGC
>JANJVS010000051.1 GCA_024709955.1 Rhodocyclaceae bacterium | reverse complement strand
CAAGGTCTCCCGCTCCCTGGTCGGCCGCCCCTGCAACCCGCTGCAGCGCGAACCGATCACCCGCACCCTGGACGTCGGCATCCGCGCCATCAACGCGCTGCTCACCGTCGGTCGCGGCCAGCGCCTCGGCCTGTTCGCCGGTTCCGGCGTCGGCAAGAGCGTGCTGCTCGGCATGATGGCGCGCTACACGGCCGCCGAGGTCATCGTCGTCGGGCTGATCGGCGAACGGGGCCGCGAAGTCAAGGAATTCATCGAGCAGAACCTCGGCGAGGAGGGCCGGCGCCGCTCGGTGGTGGTCGCCGCGCCGGCCGACGTCAGCCCGCTGATGCGCCTGCAGGGCGCCGCCTACGCCACCTCGATCGCCGAGCAGTTCCGCGACGCCGGCAAGCAGGTCCTGCTCATCATGGACTCGCTGACGCGCTACGCCATGGCCCAGCGCGAGATCGCCCTGGCGATCGGCGAACCGCCGGTCACGCGCGGCTATCCGCCGAGCGTCTTCGCCCGCCTGCCGCAGCTGGTCGAGCGCGCCGGCAACGGTCCGGCCGGCGGCGGCTCGATCACCGCCTTCTACACCGTGCTCGCCGAGGGCGACGACCAGCAGGACCCGATCGCCGACTCCGCGCGGGCGATCCTCGACGGCCACTTCGTGCTCAACCGCAACCTGGCGGACGCCGGCCACTATCCGGCGATCGACATCGAGCAGTCGATCTCGCGCGCCATGACCAACCTGATCCCGCCCGACCACTTGGAGCGCGTGCGTCGTTTCAAGCAACTCTACTCGCGCTATCAGCGCGCGCGCGACCTGCTCGCGGTCGGCGCCTATGCGCCGGGTTCCGACCCCCTGCTCGACCGCGCCATCGCCCTCTATCCGCAGCTGGAGGCCTTCCTCCAGCAGGGCATCGACGAACGCGCCACGGCGGAAAACAGTCTGACGGCCCTGACGGCCCTGTTTCCGGACATCAAGTAAGCCAGCCGCGGCTATACTTGCTTCATGAGCAAGGCGTTCCATCTGCAGCCGCTTCTCGACCTGTCGCAATTGCGGCTCGACGAGGCGACGCGACAACTCGGACAACTGATCGCCGGCGAGCAGGAGGCCAGCAAGCAGTTCGCGCTGCTGGTGCAGTACCGGGAGGAATATCAGGAGCGCTTCCTCGCCGCCGCCGCCAATGGACTCGGCCCCGATGCGTGGCGCAACTATCAGCACTTCCTCGGCCGGCTCGACCAGGCCATCGACCAGGCCAAGCGCATGGTCGATGCCTCCAAGCAACGCACTGCGGCGGGCCAGCGCAACTGGCTCGACAAGCGCGGACGCCTCAAGGCCTTCGATACGCTGGCGCAGCGCCACCAGCAGCGCGCCAGTTACGCCGAGGCGCGCAGCGAGCAGAAGCTCGGCGACGAGCATGCCGCGCTCAGGTTCCGGGCGAACCGGGAAGACGAGACGATCGAATAAGGACTTGGCACAAGGCTTGCATCCTGGGTCGTCGAATCGTCTCAATGCAAGGACAACGCCATGGTCGCAGCAGTCAGCCCTGCACCCAGCCCAGTGAGCCCCTCCGTCAGCGCCCTCAACGGCGGCGCCGATGGAGCGAACGGCATTTCCCTCGATGCCGCCCCCCCCGGCGGCGGCAACGCGTTCGCCACGCTGCTGCAAAAGCACATGGGAAGGCATATTCCGGCCGACTCATCGAACGCGACAGGCAACGCCTCCGCGGCAAATGCCGCCGGCGCGGAAGAAACGACGGAAATACAGATGGTCGCGACCGACCTGGCCGCGCTGCTGCCTTTTCTCGAAGCCGCCGGACTGACCGGCAAGGGCGCCACCACACCCGATCCCGAGCAGCCCGACGCCCAGCTGACCGACAACGCGCTCGCTCTGGAAGGCGATTCCTCCCTGGCGGCGGGCAGCGGCGAAACGCTTGTCCCGGCCGCCATTCTCGGCGCTCCACCGCCTGCCGCTGCGGCTGCGGCTGCGACTGGCGCCACCTTGCCGGCACAGACCAGAGGAACAGGAATGCCGGCGATCGCCCTGGCCGCGAACCAGGCAGATGCATCCGCCGCATCGGCAAATATTGCCGCGCAACAGGCAAATACCGCGACGGCCGACAGCACCGCCACCCTGGGGCTGCCAAGCGCGGACCAGCCGGAAGCGGCGGGCGCGACGCCCTCCTTCGCCAGCCAGCTGTCCGCCGCGCAGAAAGCCCTGCCGGGGCAGGCTCCCGCCATTCAGGAGCTGTCCGCCGTCGAAGGCACGCAGCAGCAGGCCCCCGCGCCGGCACTCCAGGCAACGCAGCAGGCAGGACTCGCGGCCTCCCAGCTCCATGCCAACGAGCGCGCTGCCGCGGCACCCGCCCTTCCGGTGCCCTCTCCCGTCGGCACCCCGCAGTGGCGTCAGGAACTGGGGGATCAGGTGGTCTGGATGGCCAGTCGCCTGGAAAACCGCGCCGAGCTGGTGCTGAACCCGCCGCAAATGGGACGCATCGAGGTCAGCCTGACGGTTTCGGGCGACCAGGCGAATGCCGTCTTCACCTCCGCCAACCCGGTCGTGCGCGACGCGCTTGAGGCATCTCTGCCGCGCCTGCGCGAGGTCCTGGCCGATGCCGGCATCCAGCTCGGTCAGGCCCAGGTAGGCGCGGAGAACGCCCAGCAATCCGCGCAGCAGGACAAAAACGGGGATAATTTTGGCCCCGGCCGCGAAGCCGCTCTTGCCGACGCGGCACCTTCCCAATCGCTGATCGGCAGCGCCCAGGAGCCGGTTGCGCTCAAGATGGGGCGCGGTCTTGTCGATACATTCGCTTGAGCCTGAACCATCCCGAGCCCGGACAGGAGTAACGCATGGCTGACGCCAAGAAAAACGAAGCCGCCCCCGAAGGCGAAGTCCCGAAGAAGAAAAGCAAGCTGCTGTTGATGATCATCATCGGCGTGCTCGTGCTCGTGCTTGGCGGCGGCGGCGCGGCCTTCTTCCGGCTGAAGAAGAAGGCCGCCGACGAGGAAGCCGAGGACGAAGAGGATGTCCCGGCCAAGGTGGTGAAGAAGAAGAAAAAGGATGCCCCCGCCGTGCCGCCGACCTTCGTCAAGCTCGATCCCTTCGTCGTCAAGCTGCAAGGCGAGCAGGAAAATTACGCCCAGGCCATTCCCGAGTTCAAGCTCGGGGAGCCGCAGATGGCGGACCAGGTCAAGCAATTCACTCCGGAGATCCGCCACAAGGTGCTGCTGATCCTGGCGGGTAAAACGGCCGCCGACCTAGCTTCGCCCGAGGGCATGCAACAGCTCGCCAACCAGATCCGCGTCAGCGTCAATGCGACCCTGACCGGCGAGAAGCCCAAGGACGGCGCGGAGAAGGCCAACGAGGACCCCGACTCCCCGGTCCAGGCGGTGTATTTCTCTTCGCTGATCGTGCAGTGACATGAGCCAGGATTTCCTTTCCCAGGAAGAAGTCGATGCCCTGCTCAAGGGCGTCTCGGGAGAGGTGGACGAAGCGCCGGCGGAGGAAGAGGCCGGCGGCGTCAAGTCCTACGATCTGGGCCGGCAGGAGCGTATCGTCCGCGGTCGCATGCCGACCATGGAGCTCATCAACGAGCGCTTCGCGCGGTATTTCCGCATCGGCCTGTTCAACTTCATGCACCGCAGCACCGAGATTTCCGTCGGCCCGGTGCGTGTGCAGAAGTACAGCGACTTCATCCGCAACCTGGTGGTGCCGACCAACCTGAACCTGGTGCAGATGAAGCCGCTGCGCGGCACCGGCCTGGTGGTGTTCGACCCCAATCTGGTGTTCCTGGTGGTGGACAACATGTTCGGCAGCGACGGCCGTTTCCATACCCGCGTCGAGGGCCGCGACTTCACGCCCACGGAGCAGCGCATCATCCAGGGCATGCTCAACGTCGTGTTCGCCGAGTACGAGAAGGCCTGGAAGCCCGTCTACGAGGTCGAGTTCGAGTACGTGCGCTCGGAGATGAACACGCAGTTCGCCAACATCGCCACGCCGTCCGAAATCGTCGTCGCCTTCACCTTCACCATCGAGCTGTCGGGCAATTCGGCGGAAATGCACATCTGCCTGCCCTACTCGATGATCGAGCCGATCCGCGACGTGCTGTACAGCACCATGCACAGCGAGCAGGCCGGCAGCGACAAGCGCTGGACCAGCCTGCTGCGGCGCCAGCTGCTGACCGCCGAGGTCGAGCTGGTGGCGCCGCTCGGCGGCAGCGCGCTGACCCTCGGCGACGTGGCCCGGCTCAAGATCGGCGACATCGTGCCCATCGACATCGCGGAGCTGGTGACGGTGCGCGTCGACGGTATCCCGCTGATGGATTGCCGCTACGGCATCAACAACGGACAGTACGCCCTGAAATTGGAAGGTTTTGTGGCTCAGGAAGAAACGCCCGACTAGCCGCCACGGAGTAGAGGTCAGACCATGAACGATGAAGTGAAACAGGAAGAAGAAGGTCAGGTTTCCGCTGACGACTGGGCCGCCGCGATGGGCGAACAGGCCGCGAGCGACGGCGCCGCCGCGACGGAGGACGACTGGGCCGCCGCGATGAACGAACAGGCGGCGGTGGACAGCGCGCCGGCCGCCGCGCCGGCCAGCAGCCTGTTCCCGCAATTCTCCGCCGACCAGGCCGCGCCGAATCCGAACCAGGGCTTCGAGCTGATCCTCGACATCCCGGTGCACCTGACGGTGGAACTCGGCCGCACCAAGATCTCGATCCGCAACCTGCTGCAACTGGCGCACGGATCGGTGGTCGAACTCGACGGCCTGGCCGGCGAGCCGATGGACGTGCTGGTGAATGGCACGTTGATCGCCCAGGGCGAGGTGGTGGTGGTGAACGACAAGTTCGGCATCCGGCTGACCGACATCATCACGCCGCAGGAGCGCATGCGCAAGCTCAACAAATAGCCCGCCGGCGGAAAGCCCGGCTTTCTTCCCTCTGATCGTCCCATTGCCCGCCGATGCGCGGGCTAATCTCCGTGGCCATGTCGCCACGGATATCCGCCATCGTCAGTCTGCTCGTCGCGCCCGCCGTCCGCGCCGCGGAAGTCGGCGCTGGCGAGACGGTGCCCGACCTCGGTTCCAGCGCCCTGCAGATGGTGTTCGGCCTGGTCCTGGTGCTCGCGCTGCTGCTCGGCGCGCTCTGGCTGCTCAAGCGCATCAGCCAGCCCCAGGGCGGCACCGCCGGTCTTCTGCGGGTGATCGCCGCCGTCGCCGTCGGCTCGCGCGAACGGGTGGTCATCCTCGAACTCGGCAACAGCTGGCTGGTGCTCGGCGTCGCGCCGGGACAGGTTTCCACGCTCGCCGAAATCCCCCGCCAGGAAGTGCCCACTTCGGCGAAATCAACAGCAGGACGCGACTTCCCGGCATGGCTCAAGCAGATGGTCGAGCGCCGTGACCGCGACTAGCCGCCTCTCCCGGCTGCTGGCCGTCCTGCTGCTGATCGCGCCCGGGCTCGCCTGGGCGCAGGCCCTGCCCGCCATCACCAGCACGCCGGCCGCCGGCGGCGGCACCCAGTGGTCGCTGTCGATCCAGACCCTGCTGCTGCTGACCGGCCTGACCTTCCTGCCGGCAATGCTGCTGCTGATGACCAGCTTCACGCGCATCATCATCGTCTTCTCGCTGCTGCGCCACGCCCTCGGCACCCAGACCTCGCCGCCCAACCAGGTGCTGGTCGGCCTCGCCCTGTTCCTCACCTTTTTCATCATGGCGCCGGTCGGCGAGAAGATCTACGCGGACGCCTACCTGCCCCTCTCGGAAAACCGCATCACCTTCATGCAGGCGCTCGACCGCGGCGCCGTGCCGTTGCGCGCCTTCATGCTGAAGCAGACGCGCGACGCCGACCTCGCCCTGTTCACCAAGGTCGCCCAGGCGCCGACGCCGGCGACCGTCGATGAGGTGCCGATGCGCGTGCTGATCCCCGCCTTCGTCACCTCGGAACTCAAGACCGCCTTCCAGATCGGCTTCATCGTCTTCATCCCCTTCCTCATCATCGACATGGTGGTCGCCTCGGTGCTGATGTCGATGGGCATGATGATGATGTCGCCGGTGATCGTCGCGCTGCCCTTCAAGATCATGCTGTTCGTGCTGGTGGATGGCTGGCAGCTGATCGTCGGCTCGCTGGTGGCGAGTTTCGGCTAGAAAGGAAATATCCATGACCCCGACCGCAGTCGTCGAAATCGGCCGCCAGGCCGTCGAGATCACCCTGCTGATTTCCGCGCCGCTGTTCATCGCCGCCCTCGCCACCGGCCTGCTGGTGTCGATCTTCCAGGCCGCGACCCAGATCAACGAGGCGACCCTGTCCTTCGTGCCCAAGCTGATCGTGCTGTTCATCACCCTGGTGGTCGCCGGGCCCTGGATGATCACCATGCTGACCGACTTCATGCGGCGCCTGTACAGCTCGATCCCGAGCATCATCGGCTAGCGGCGGCCGGCGCGGCAGGTCGCGGTGATCACCTTCACCGGAGCCCAACTGGACGCCTGGCTGGTGGCGTTCATGTTCCCGTTGGCGCGCATCCTCGGCCTGCTGGCGAGCGCGCCGGTGTTCAACAACGCCGCCCAGCCGGCGCGCATCCGCCTGGTGACCGGCCTGGTGATCACCATCGCCCTCGCCCCGGTGCTGCCGCCGATGCCGGCGATCCCGCCCGGCTCGTGGATCGGCCTGGTCGTGCTGGCGCAGCAGGTGATGATCGGCCTGCTGCTGGGCTTCACCCTGCGCATCGCCTTCGTCGCCGTCGATATCGCCGGCGAGCTGATCGGCCTGCAGATGAGCCTCTCCTTCGCCGTGCTCTACGATCCGCAGAACGGTGGCCAGACGCCGGTGTTGAGCGAATTCCTCGGCCTGTTCGCCACCCTGCTGTTCCTCGCCCTGAACGGCCACCTGCTGACGCTTTCGGTGCTGGCGGAGAGCTTCCGCCTGCTGCCGGTATCCGCCCAGCCATTCGCCGCTGGCGGCTTTGCCGCCTTCCTGGCCTGGTCGTCCACCCTGTTTTCCGCCGGCGTGCTGCTGGCGCTGCCGCTGATCGCCGCGCTGCTGATCGCCAACCTGGCGATGGGCGTGCTGGCGCGCGTCGCCCCCCAGCTCAACATCTTCGCGGTCGGCTTCCCGGTCACGCTGATGACCGGCTTCGTCGTGCTGATGTTCTCGATTCCCTATCTCGGCGCCGCGCTGGAACGCCTGTTCGACAAGGCCTTCCACGCCATGGCGGCGGTGATGCGCGCCGCCGGCGGCTAGCGGCTGCCGCGCGTCAGGCGCACGACGCCGGCGGCGTTGCGCTGGGCACCGAGCACCGACGAGTCCATGCCCTCCGCGTACTCGACCACCTCGTAACCGTCGAAGCCGCCCGCCATCATGAGTTCCTTGGCGCGTCGGTGGAACACCACGCGCGCCTCGCCGGCGCCGCCACTGTAGGTGCGCTTCATCTGCAGCAGCAACTGGTAGTGGTTGCCGGGATAACGCGCCTCGCGGATCTCCCAGTTCGGCGCGAAGGCATCGAGCACCACCGAGACGACGGCGGCATAACCGCTCCAGCGCAGGATGTTGTCGCCGATCTGGCTCTCATCGACCGCCCAGGCCGGATGCAGGGACGTCGCCAGCAACAGGGAAAGCGCGATTTTCTTCATGGCCGCGTCACAGATATTCGAACAGCGAAAGGCGCGAGATCTGCACGAAGGACTGCTGCGCCGCCTGCAGATCGGTCTGCTTGCGCGTCAGGTCGCTGATCGCCTTCGCATAGTCGAGGTCCTGCAGGTTCGAAATCGCCTCCTGGTACTGCAGCTTGGTGTCCGCGTTGATGCTCTCCAGGCTGTCCACCTCGCTCAGGCGCGCGCCGATCATGGCGCGCACGCGCAGGATGTTCTGCTCGGCCTGGTCGAGATTGGTGAGCGCGAAGCCGATGCGGTTCGCCAGCAGGGCCTGGTCCCCCTCGTTCGCGCTGGTCTGCTCCATGTCGAGGATCAGCGTGCCGAGCGTCTCGAAGAGATCCTGGGTGGTGGCCGGCTCGATGGTGAAGCTGTCGCCGCTCGCCGGTTCGCCGGTGACGATCACGTTCGCCCCCAGGTCGATGGGCGGCGGCACGCCGCCCGCCCCGCTTCCCTGGAGCGCGATCGCATGGCCGCTGTGGTATTCGCCGGCAAAGGAGAAGGTTCCGCTGGTCGGGTCGCTGTCGGGAGCGCCGCCGGTATTCACGGACAGCGGATTCGTCGGATCGGTGACGTCCACGATGTCGTAATAGGTCTTGCCCGGCTGGCTCAGCTGCTGGCCGCTATCCACCCAGAAGCGGATCTCGTAGCTGCGGTTGGCGTTGTTCGGGTCGGCCCACTTGCTCGGGTCCACCACCGCGCCGCCGTCGATGACGCCGGTGCCGCCGTTGCCGGTATGCGCGCCCGTGACGAAGGTGCCGTTGCCGTTCTTGATGCGCTGGAAGATGTTCTTGCCCGAGTCGCTGATCTCGATGACGCGGGACGGCGAGACCTGCAACTGGCGCTGGCCGTCGTCGCCGAAATACTGGACGCCGGTCTCGACCGTCCCGCCGTAGGGCCGCGTGTCGCCCTTGTAGCCGGAGAACAGATACTTGCCGTTGCCGTCGCGGGCGTTCGCGTAACCCATCAGTTCCTCGTAGCGGGCGCGCAGCTCGGCGGTGATCGCCTTGCGGTTTTCCAGGGTCAGCGTGCCGTTGCCGCCCTGGGTCGCCAGCTCCCGCACGCGAGTGATCAGCTCGCCGACGCCGACCAGCTGGGTTTCCTGCAGGGCCAGGGAGGACTGGGCGTTTTCGCGGTTGCGCGAGAACTGCTCGATGACGTCGCTGGCCTGGGTGAGTTCGAGGGCGCGCGCCGCCGCCACCGGGTCGTCCGAGGGCTTGACGATGCGCCGGCCGGTGGCCACCTGCTGCTGGAGCTCCAGCAGCTTGGCGGTCTGGTTGTTGATGGTGCGCACGCCGGCGTCGAAAACCATGCTGGTGCTGACTCTCATTTTCCCGCTCCTTGTCGCGTCCCGGACCCGGCCTAGCGACCGAGGCTGAGCAATTCGTCGAACATTTCCCCGGCGATCTGCATGATGCGCGCCGACGCCTGGTAGGCCTGCTGGTACTTGAGCAGGTTGGCGGCCTCCTCGTCGAGATTGACGCCGGAAATCTCCTGGCGCGACGTCTCCGCATGGTCGGCCAGGGTCTGCTGGGCCTTGCCGGTCACCTCGACCTCGCGGGTCTTGTTGCCGACGAAGCTGACGATCTGGCTGTAGGCCGACTGGTAGGTCGCCGAGCCGTTGTTCATCACCGCGGCGGTCTGCAGCGCGCCCAGGGCCATCGCGTTGCGGTTGTCGGCCACGCCGTTGCGGTTGATTTCCAGGGTGAAGATGTCGCCGTCCGCCGGGATGCCGGACATGGTGAAGCTCAGGCCATTCACCATGATCTTGTTGTCCTGGCCGGGGATGAAGTTCGGTATGGTGGTGTTGATGCCGCCGGAGAGCACCAGGCTGCTGCTGGCCGCGTCGTAGGTGATGGTCACCGTGTCGGCGAGCGGCACGCCGTTGGGATCCAGCGCCAGCACGGAGCCGGTGCTGATCTTGCCGGTGCCTTCGTTGGAGAGCGCCGAGGACGTGGTGAAGGGCGCCGCCGCCGCCAGGTTCATCGGATCGGACAGCATGATCGCGAGGGTCTTCGCCGCGTTGCGCGTGGGCTGGATCAGGAAGGTGTCGCCCGGCAGGCCCGCCACGCCGCCATCCCAGTCGAGCAGGAAGCCCTGCGGATCGGCCGCCAGTTTGGCCTGCAGGTCCGTCATGTCGTTCCCGCTCCAAGTCCTGCCGTCGGTCAGGCGCTCCAGGCGCAGGCCGGTCGTGGTGACCGTCAGCCGGTAGTCGCTGCTGATGCTCGGCAGGCCCTGCAGGTTGGAGCCGCTGCTGGTGAGCACCGCGTCGCCGGTGTTGTCGGACTGGGCGAACACCCGCTCGCCCAGGGCGTTGCCCGGCTTGATGATGAACACGTCGCTGCCGCCGACGGCGCCGGAACTCAGGTCGATGGTCACGCCATCGACCACCGCCGGGAAGCCGGTGAAGCCGGTGACCGCACCGTCCGACAGGCGCGTGATCGTCCCGGCGCCCAGATCGAGCCGGTAATCGCTGTCGACGATCCGCGCCGTCAGCGTGCCGGTGCCGCTGTTGGCGTTATTGGGCAGCACGGTGGGCTGGGCCACGCTGAAGATATCCTTGCCGAACGCGCCAGCAAGGTCGATGCCCATCTTGTGCTGGGCATTCACGGTGGTGGCGACCGAGAGCGCGACCTTGCCGAGGGCGTTCTGCGTCACGTCGAGCGTCTCGCGGCGGAACTTAAGCAGCCCGCCGAGCTCGCCGCCCTGCAACAGGGTTTCCGCCAGCTCGATGCGATTGCCGTTGGGCGAGAACATGCTCACCACGACGCGCTCCGGATCTTCCGAGGACACCGTGTCGGCGATGAACTGATAGCTTTTCGTGCCCACGACGAGCGGCTGGCCGGTGCCGACATAGACGTTGTACGAGCCGCCGGTATCCTCCACCACGGACACCTGGATCTTCTTGTTGATCTCGCGGATCAACTGGTCGCGCTGGTCGAGCAGATCGTTGGGAGGCTGCCCCTGGGCAACCGCCGTGGCGCGCACGATCTTGTCGTTGAGCTCGGCGATCTCGGTGGCGTAGGTGTTGAGCAGGCTCACCTCGCTCTTGAGCTGGGTATTCACGCCCTGGCGCATCTCCGTCAGGCGCTGGTCGAGGGCCTGGAAGCGGGCGACCAGCGACTGGGATGAAGACAGCATGGACTGGCGCGCGGGAATCGAGGAGGGATCGGCGGCGAATTCCTGGGTCGCCTTGAAAAAATCGGAAAGCGCGGGCGACAGGCCGGCGCTTTCGTCCGCCAGCAGGTTGTCGATCTGCTGCGCCTGGGACAGATACATGTCCAGCTCGCCGACGTTGGACTCGGCGTCGAGAATCTGGTTGGTCAGGTATTCGCTATAGACGCGCCGCACCGAGGCGATGTTGGCGCCCTGGCCGACGAAGCCGTAGCCGGCGAAGTTCGAGAATGCCGTGGTCTGCTGAATCTCCTGGCGGCTGTAGCCCGCCGTGGAGGAGTTCGCGATGTTGTGGCTGGTCGTGAGAAGTCCGGCCTGCGAAACGCGCAATCCGGAAATACCGACATTGAGAACGCCCATGTGACTCACCTTGCCTTGTTATCGGTCCAGGATCGGGGAGCTTTAAGCCCCCCGCCCGACTTCAATAAAGCATGAGGCATGCCAGAGAGAGACCCGCCCCTCCCGGCCTCCCCCTCGCGGGTGAGGCGACTTGTCGGCGCGCTGCGCGCGCACATTACGGGGAGCATCTGTTCCGCGCTTGAAGCGGATCGCTGCTTCTCAGCGTGCCGCCTTGCATTGGGACTGCCCAGCGGCAAGGCGGCATGGACTACGGGTTTAGTCACCGTCGCACCAACGCCGACTTTCGTCGCGTTGATGCGGCGAAATCCCTTTTTAACCCCGCATGGTCAGCGCCGGGCTGCCGATGACGCGCATGAGCTTGTCGGCATAGGCCGGATCGGTCGCGTAGCCGGCGCTTTGCAGGCCACGGGCGAAGCTGGCGGCGTCGCGCGCGCCGAGCACCTGGGCATAGCGCGGCTGGCTGGAAATGAGCCGCGCGTAGTCGTCGAAGGCCTCGGCGTAGGAGTTGTAGGCGCGGAAACGCTCCACGACACGCACTTCCTGGCCGTTCGCGCCGTATTCGGCGGTGCTCGCCTCGGCGACCGCGCCGCTCCAGCCCGCGCCGGCCTTGATACCGAACGGGTTGTAGCTCGGCCGACCATCGGCGAGGCGCGGTTCCTGGCGTCCCCAGCCGGTTTCGAGAGCGGCCTGGGCGAGCAGGAACTGCGGCGGGATGCCGGTCTTGCGGCTGGCCGAGACGGCGGCCGGCCACAGGGTGGCGACGAAGGCCTGCGCCCGCGCGTCGATCGCGCCCGTGGCACCGGTAGTCGGCGTGACCGAAGGAACCCCCTGTGGGACTGGCGGGACGGTGAGCGGCATGGCCGGGGTAGTGGTGCTGGGCAAGGGCAACCCGCCGCCATTGCGTTCGAGCGGCAGGCTCCTGGCCGGCGGGGACAGGGGAAAGCCCGCGGAATCCTCCGGCAGCGCCGGTTGCACCTGGCTCATCTGGCGCTCGATCACCTTGGCCAGGCCGGTACCCCCCTTCGCCGCCATGACCTGCGCCAGTTGCGAATCGAGCAATTCCTGGTAGAAGCGGGTCTGCTCGCTGTCGAAAGGCCCGTCCTGCGGCGTCGCCGCGCGCATGGATTTCAGCATCATCTGCAGGAACACCGCCTCGAACTGCTGGGCGGCGGCCTTGAGCGCCTTGGGATCGTCCTTGCGCAGTCCCCCCTTGAGCGCCGTGAGCGCCTGGGGATCGAATATGGAGGGAACGGGGCTGGGCGAACTCATCGGCCTAGGGTGCCCCGGAAAGCCGGGCGGCAATCCGTGGAACAATCCGGCAATTCATGCCGATTTCTGCCGCTTAGATAATTTCCAGCTCCGCGCGCAGGGAGCCCGCCATCTTCATGGCCTGCAGGATGGCGATCATGTCCTGCGGATTGGCGCCGATGGCGTTGAGCGCCTTGACCACATCGGCGAGCTTCGCCCCCGCCCTGAGGCGCATCAGCGCGCCGCCTTCCTGCTGGATGTCGATGCCCGCCGTGGTGGTGGTCTCCGTCTGCCCCCCGGACAGGGCCGGCGGCTGGCTGACGGCCTTGTCGGCGGTGACCGTGACCGACAGATTGCCGTGCGCCACCGCGCATTCTTCGAGCGCCACGGCCTGGTTCATCACCACGGACCCGGTGCGCGCATTGACGATCACCTTGGCCGGCATCCGCATCGGCGTCACCTCCAGATTCTCGACGGCGCCGAGGAAGGCCACCCGCTCGTCCGGACTGGCCGGCACCCTGACCAGCACCTGGCGGCCATCCACCGGCGTGGCGGTGCCGGCGCCCATGGCCTTGTTGATGGCGTCCACGACGCGCTGCGCGGTGCCGAAATCGCTGCGCCGCAGCTCGAAGGCGATGGTGTCGCCCTGCGCCAGGTTGGTCGGTACCTCGCGCTCGATGGTGGCGCCGTTGGCGATGCGGCCGACCGAGAGGTGATTGACCGTCGCCGAGGAGCCCGCCGCCGCGGCGCCGGCGCCGCTGACCACGACGTTGCCCTGAGCCATCGCGTAGGTCTGGCCGTCGGCGCCCTTGAGGGGAGTCATGACCAGAGTGCCGCCGCGCAGCGACTTGGCGTTGCCGATCGAGGAGATCGTCACGTCGATCGGCTGGCCGATGCGCGCGAAGGGCGGCATGTCGGCGGTCACCATCACGGCGGCGACGTTCTTGAGTTGCAGGGTCTGTCCCGCCGGCAGGGTCACGCCCATGCGTGACAGCATGTTGATCATGCTCTGCACCGTGAAGGGCGTCTGCGTCGTCTGGTCACCGGTGCCGTCGAGGCCGACGACGATGCCGTAGCCGACCAGCTGGTTGTTGCGCACGCCGGCGATCGAGGCGACCTCCTTGATGCGCTCGGCGCGCGCGGCATCGCTGACCAGCAGCGCGGCGAACAGCCACATCAGGCCGATGAGGAATTTATGCACCGAACTCATGAGCGTCGCCTTGTTCAGAACGGCAGGAAGGAGAGGAAGAAGCGGCCCAGCCAGCCCATCACCTGGGCGGAATCGAGGAAGCCGTTGGCCTTGTACTCGATGCGCGCGTCGGCGACCTGGGTGGACTGCACGGTGTTGCTGGCGGTGATGGTGTTCGGATTGACGACGCCCGAGAAGCGAATGAACTCCTCGCCGTCCTTGAGACCGATCTGCTTTTCGCCCGACACCAGCAGGTTGCCGTTCGGATAGACGTCGATCACCGTGACCGTCAGGGTGCCGGTGAAGTTGTTCGATGAGGTGTTCTCGCCCGAACTGTCGAACTGCGTCCCGCTCGACGCCTCGAAGGCGGCGCCCCGCATCTGCTTCAGCGGCAGCCCGGTGATGGTCGGGATCGCCAGGTTGCTTTCGTGGGTGCGGTCGGCCTTGGTCTCGGACTTCTTCGCCGCCGCGGTCTTCTCGGCGATGTTGATGGTGATGGTGTCGCCGATGAAACGCGCGCGGCGATCCTCGAACAGGGGACGCGCGCTGGCGACGTTGTAGATGCTGCCGTTGGCGGGCGTGGCGGCGTTGCGCACTTCGGGGCGCACCGTCATCGGCTGGTGCACCGCCGTGTTCGGCGCGGTCGTCATGCAGCCGGAGAGCAGCGCGGCGGCGAGGAGAAAGAAGGCGGCGGGTTTCATGACGGTTCTCACAGTTGCGCCAGGCGGCCGAGCATGGAATCGGAGGTCTGGATGGCGCGCGAATTGAGTTCGTAGGCGCGCTGGGTCTGGATCATGTTGACGAGCTCCTCCGCCACATTGACGTTGGAGGTTTCCACCATGCCCTGGTTGATCAGGCCCGCGCCGTTGGTGCCCGGAGTATTCGGCGTCGGCGCGCCCGAGGAGGCGGTCTCGACGTAGAGGTTCTCGCCGACGCTTTGCAGGCCGCCCGTATTGACGAAGGTGGCAAGCTGGATGTTGCCCAGGGTGGTGGTGACGTTGCCGGGCTGCGTCACCGACACCACGCCGTCACGGCTGATGGTGACGCTCAGCGCGTCGTTCGGCAGGGTGATCGCCGGCGAGAGCGGGTAGCCGCTGGAGGTGACGATCTGGCCGGTGTTGTCGCGCTGGAAGGCGCCGTCGCGGGTGTAGGCGAGGGTGCCGTCCGGCATCTGCACCTGGAAGAAGCCCTGGCCGTTGATCGCCATGTCGAGGGCGTTCTCGGTCTGCTGCAGGCTGCCCTGGGTATGGATGTGCTCGGTGGCGACGGTGCGCACGCCGACGCCGATCATCAGGCCCGAGGGGACCTGGGTCTGCTGCGTGGACTGCGCGCCCGGCTGGCGCATGTTCTGGTACAGCAGGTCCTCGAACACCGCGCGCTGGCGCTTGTAGCCGTTGGTGCTGACGTTGGCCAGGTTGTGCGAGATGACGTCGAGGTGGGTCTGCTGCGCGTCGAGGCCCGTCTTGGCGGTCCAGAGGGAGCGAATCATGGTTCAGCCTTTCTAGCTCAGCGCCAGCACCTGGGTGGCGGCGCGGTCGTTCAGTTCTGCATTGGAGAGGAGCTTGACCTGCATCTCGAACTGGCGCGCCAGCGAGATCATCGAGACCATCTCCTCCACGGGATTGACGTTGCTGTTTTCCAGATAACCGGGGGCGATATTGACGTTCTCGTCCGCCGGCGCGGCGCCCCCTCCGGCGAGACGGAACAGGCCGTCCTCGCCGCGCACCAGGTCCGCCTCCGGCGGGTTGACCAACTTGATGCGGCCAACGACGTTGACGGTGTTCTGCGCGCCGGTGGCCGGCGTGACCGACACGGTGCCGTCGCGCTCGATGGTGACGCGGTTGTCCGGCGGGATGGTGATCGGCCCGCCGTCACCCTGCACCGGAATGCCGTTGGCCGTCTGCAGCACGCCGTTCACCGACAGTTCGAAGGCGCCGTTGCGCGTGTAGACCTCGCTGCCGTCCGGCAGCGCCAGGGCGAACCAGCCCTGGCCGCGCACCGCCACGTCGTAGGTGCCGCCGGTGTACATCGCCGCGCCCTGGCTGAAGTCGGTATGGGTGCTGGCGTCGACGACGAAGGCGCGCACCGGCAGGGCGGGCGGCGCGTTGTGCGTCAGCACCTGGGCCGCGCGCAGGCGGTGCTCCTCGGCGCGATAGCCGTGGGTGGACACGTTGGCGAGGTTGTGCGCCACCGAAGCCTGCCGGCTCAGGGTGGCGCTCGCCCCGCTCATCGCCGTGTAGATCAGCCTGTCCATGTCGTCGTCCGTTCGCTCGCCCGGGGCACCGTGTCGTCAGCGCCGACTTTTAGCGCAGGTTCACCAGGGTCTGCAGGATCGAGTCCTGGGTCTTGATGGTCTGGGCGTTGGCCTGGTAGGCGCGCTGCAGCGTGATCATGTTGACCAGTTCCTGGGTGAGGTCCACGTTCGAGTCCTCGACGGCGCCCGCCTGGATCGAACCTCGGCTGCCCGTATTGGCCGTACCGAGAAGCGCCGGTCCGGAAGCCGCGGACTCGCCCCACAGGTTGTTGCCCAGAGGCACTAGGCCGTTCGGGTTCTGGAAGGTGGTCAGCGCGACCTGGCCGACGAGCTTGGTCTGGCCGTTGCTGTAGCGCGCAGAGATGCTGCCGTCGTCGTCGATCGACAGTCCGGACAAACGGCCGGCGCCGTAACCGTCCTGGTTCAGACGGTTGACGTCGTAGTCCGAGCCGAACTGGGTGGAAGTCGAGAAATCGATGTTCAGCGCGTAGTTCGGCTCGGTGAATGGATCGGGAAAGTAGTTGAAGGGCGGGGCCGTCAGATCCACCGAATTGCCCTGGTTGTCCATCACCGGGCCGTAGGTGTAGCCGGACAGGTCGAGCGTCCAGAGCGAGCCGTTGCCGGCCGTGTTCAGCTGCCCGCCGGGGGTGAAATCGATCGTCGGCGGCCAGGTCGGGCCGGCGCCGTTGTTGGTCATGCCCGTGATCTCGTACTTGCCGTCGAGCACGAAATGCGGCTGCCAACTGTCGCCACCGATACCGGTACCGGTGATCATGTCCGGCTGGCGCACGAAGTACATGTTGAGGATGTGCGACTCGCCGCTCTGGTCGTAGATGGTCGCCGAGGTCGAGTAGTTGTACATGTTCGGATTCAGCGTGGCGAAGTCCCAGGTTTCCAGCGCCGTCCAGCCGTCCGCCGCCGGGCCGCCACCCAGCATGGTGGTATCGACCTTCTTGTCGCTATCGTTGAAATTCAAGCCGATATCGATACCGCCGCCGCTGCCGGGAATGATTACGTTCGAATAACCGGTGGCGCGCGGCGCCAGTTGCGCGGTGCTCATCTGCAGCGGCCCCACGCTGCTCGTGTCGATATTCACGCCATTCAGCGAAGGGAACGCGCAAAGGAACTGATTCTGGGCATTGACGAGATAACCCTCTTCGTTCATGTGCAGCTGGCCGTTGCGCGAGTACTGCGCGGTATCGTCCGCGAGACTTGGCTGGAAACGCAGAAAACCGTTGCCGTTGATCGCGATGTCGAGGGGATTGTTGGTGCTGGTGATGTTGCCCTGGGTGAACGTCTGCGCCACGGTGGCGATGCTGCCGCCCTGGCCGACCACGTTGCCGCTCGACACGCCGCCGAGGGCGGCGGCATAGACGTCGTTGAATTGCGCGCTCGCGCCCTTGAAGCCCACCGTGCCGGAGTTGGCGATGTTGTTGCCGACGGCATCGAGTGCCTTCGACGACATGCTCAAGCCGCTGAGACCTTGCTGAAACGCCATGACTTTCTCCTAATGAAGCGATCAGTAAATTTGTCGGATGTCGTCGAGCGAGTAGTTGCCCAACTCGCCCAGTTCGAGCTTGACGCCGCTCGCGTCGCGCAGCACCCCGCTCACCGCGCCCAGCTGCAGCGGCGTGGCCGTCACCGTCTTGCCGCCCTGCTCCGCGCTGATCGAGAATTTGTAGTTGCCCGCGGCCACCAGTTCGCCGGCGTCGTTCTTGCCGTCCCAGGCGAAGTCGTGGATCCCGGCGTCGAGCGCGCCCAGATCGACGGTGCGCACGACGAGGCCGTTCGCGTTGGTGATGGTCAGCGTGGCGCTATCCACCCCCTGCGGCAACTCGACGCCGCCATAGGCCTGATTGCCTTCGGTCAGCGTCATGCTGCTGCCTTCCACCAGCACCAGATGGTCGAGCATCGCCGCCGCCTGCATGGCCTGGCTGTCCGTCGAGCTGGCCATCAGCTTCTGGAGGGTGGAATTGAGTTTCTCGATGCCATTCACCGTGCTGATCTGCGCCAGCTGCGAGGTCATCTCGGCGTTGTCCATCGGATTGAGCGGGTCCTGGTTCTTCAGCTGGGCGGTCAGCAGGGTCAGGAAGCGGCTCTCGGACAACTCCGTCTCGGACGCGCTTTTCGTGCTCGAAGGATTGACCGCCGCCAGCACGTCGTCGGGAATCCTGTTGCCACTGCTACTCACGGTGCTCATGTCGGTCTCCGTCATTGTCCGATCGTCAAGGCCTTCAGCATCAAGGTCTTGGCGGTATTCATCACTTCGGCGTTGGTTTGATAGGCGCGCGAGGCGGAGATCATGTTGGTCATCTCCTCGGCCACATTCACGTTGGGCATCGCCACGTAGCCGCGCTCGTCTGCCGCCGGGTTGGCCGGGTCGTAGGTCAGGCGCAGGGGCGCGGCGCTCTCGACCACCTGGGTCACGCGCACGCCGACCGCGTTGCCATCCACCGGCATGGCCTGAAACACGACCTGCTTGGCGCGATAGGGCTGGCCGTCCGAACCCATCACGCTGTCCGCGTTGGCCAGGTTGCTCGCCACGGCATTGAGGCGCGCCGACTGGGCGGTAAGGGCGGAACCGGCGACGGAGAAGATGCGGAAATCGCTCATGGCTTATTCCTTATTGCCCCTGGATCGCGCTGTTCATCGTGCGCAGGCGGCCACTGACGAAGCTCATCAGGGCTTCCATGTGCATGGCGTTTTCGGTGAAGGCGGCGCGCTCGATATCCATATTCACCGTGTTGCCGTCGACGGCGCCCATGTATTCGGTGCGGTATTTGACGGCGGCGCCATGGGGTGCCATGCCTTCGCCGGCCAGGTGGCCCGCGTTGGTGCGGGCCAGTTCAAGGGGTGCCCCGGCGTCCGCTCCGGCCCCGCCGAGCGCGGCATCGAGCGCGGAAGCAAAGTCGATGTCGCGCGCCTTGAAGTGCGGCGTATCCGCGTTGGCGATGTTCGACGCCAGCAGTTCCTGCCGATAGCCGCGCAGGTTCAGCGCGGTGCGGGTGAAACGCAGGTCTTGTTCGAGACGGTCGATCATGGCTGGGCTAGGGCTGAAGTTTGTTTTGGCAAAGCCTTAATGCAGCAATCGTGCCAATCGGACCGATGCCCTTGGGACGCGGCTTGCCCGGCAAGCGCCACGTTTTTGCCCATGCTCTTGCCGGCAAGCCCGCCGACGACCGGCAAATCTTGCCTGGACGAGAAAAACGGCAAAAATACTGCCGTCCGCCACGCATCGCCGCGCGATCCCGGTGGTTCAATGCGAAGATGAACAAGTTCGCTTGGCTACTGCTTCTTTGCCTGGGCGCTTCCGTGGTCCATGCGCAGCAGGAGGCCACCCCCATCAAACAGGCGATCGAGGATTGGCTCAGAGCCCAGACCCGCGACCTGCCGGGACAGGTCAGCTTCGAGGTGGGCGGACTCGACCGGATGAACCGGCTCGCTCCCTGCCAGGCTTTCGAGGTCAGCCGTCCCTCGGGAGCGCAAACCTGGGGGCGCACGAACGTGCTGGTCCGCTGCCTCGGTGGCCCCGGCTGGCGGATATACGTGCCGGTGCATGTGCGCATCAAGACCGAATATCTCATCAGCGCACGACCGATTTCTCAGGGGCAGGTGCTCGCCGAGGACGACATCGCCACCCAGCTGGGCGACCTCTCCGACCTGCCGGCGAGGACACTGACCGACATCGGCCTGGCGGTCGGCAAGACCGCCGCCATGACCATCCCGGCGGGCAGGCCGCTGCGCTCCGACATGCTCAAGGCACGGATGGTCGTGCGCCAGGGGCAGTCGGTGAAAGTCGTGTCGCGGGGCGCCGGCTTCGAGGTTTCGAACGAAGGACGCGCGCTCAACAATGCCGCCGAAGGCCAGGTCGTCCAGGTACGCCTCGGCAATGGCCAGGTGGTCAGCGGCATCGCCGACCATGGCGGCAATATCGAAATAAATTATTGAATATCTGTTTATAATTTGAAAAATCGGGTCGCCTGGATGAACCGGCAAGAAAATTGCGTGATGGCTAAGGTTTCGAGCCCATCTGCCGTTAATCCAGCCAGAAACCTTGTGTTGAAAGGACATCACCGTGAAAATCAACAGCTCCCTTCCTCCCGTCGGCAATACGCCGGATAGCGGACGGACCCGCGGCCCCGCAGCGACGCCGCCGCGCCCAGAATCCGGAGCCGGTGAGCGTGTCGATATTTCTTCCCTGTCGTCCCGGTTGCAGGAAGTCGGGGCTGGCGAGGCGCCGGTCAACGCCCAGCGGGTGGCGGAAATCAAGCTGGCGATCTCGGAAGGCCGTTTCCAGATCAACCCCGAGCGCATCGCCGACGGACTGCTCTCCAGCGTGCGCGACATGCTGGGCAGACAGGAAGCCAGCAAATCCGAGTAAGCCGCGTCGGCGTGACACCGAGCACAGCCAACACGCCGGCGGCAACGCTGGAAGAGGAAGTCGCCAAGCTGCGGGAATTCGTCGCCATCCTCGAACGCGAGCAGGAACTGCTTACGCGCGCCGACATCGATGCCCTGATGCCGTTGATCGACGGCAAAACCGGCATCGCCCACACCCTCGCCGCGCTCTCCCTTGAGCGTGGTGAACGCCTGAAACGGACCGGACTGGCCGGCGACCGGGCTGGCATGGAAACCTGGCTGGACAAATCCGGTACGGAGCCGCAGCGCGCGGCGTGGCGAGAATTGCTGCAACTCGCCGCGGCGGCCCGCGCCATCAACGAAACCAACGGCAAGCTGATCGGCCTGCACGCCCAGCGCAATCAACAGGCTTTCACCGCGCTCATGGCCGCCGCCAACCAGGTCATGACCTATGGCCCCGACGGCCAACAGCAGACCGGCATCGGCGGCCGCATTCTCGGTACCGCCTGAGTTACTGCGGCAACTCCAGTTCCACCGGGTTATCCGGCGTGCGCGACTCCATGTTGATCGCGACGCGGCGGTTGCGCTGGCGCCCCTCGGCCGTGGCATTGTCCGCCACCGGCCGCTGCTCGGCGTAGCCCGTCGCCGTCAGGCGCCGCGGATCGACGCCATTTTCGATGAACAGCCTTACCACGCTGGCCGCGCGCGCGCCGGAGAGCTCCCAGTTGGAAGGATACAGCGGGGTGCTGATCGGGGCATTGTCGGTATGCCCCTCCACGGTGATCGGAAACTCCGTGGTGGCGAGGATCTGGCCGACCGCGGTCAGCACCCGCACCGCCGGGAGTTGCAGACGCGCCTCACCGGAATCGAACAGCACGCTGGCGTTGATCTCGACGGTGATGCCGAGCGCCCCCTCGGTGACGCGCACCTGCCCCTGCTTGACCAGCGGCGCCAGCGCCTCGGTGATCTCCTTGGCCTTGGTGCGCAGGATTTCCTTGATCTGCTGGCGCTGGGCGTCGGTCTTGATGTTGGCGGGCTGCGGCCGCTTGAAGGGAATCGCCACCGGCGTCGGCGCATTGGGATTGATCTGGGGCATGGCGCCGGTCGAGCTCCCCGGAATGCTGCGGAAAGCCGACGAGATCGAATCGGACAGCACGCGGTACTTGCCTTCGTTCACCGACGAAATGGCGTACATCACGACGAAGAAGGCGAACAGCAGGGTGATGAAGTCGGCGTAGGAGACGAGCCAGCGCTCGTGGTTCTCATGTTCCTCCGTGCCCCTGCGCCGCCGTCCCATGACCGCACCCATCAAACGATATAGCCCTGCATGCGGCTTTCGATGATGCGTGGATTATCGCCGTTGGCGATGCCCACCAGGCCGTCGAGGAACATCTCGCGCAGCGCCACCAGCCGGCCGATGTTGGCGAGCAGCTTCTTCGCCACCGGCAGGAAGATCAGGTTGGCGGCACCGACGCCGTAGATGGTCGCGACGAAGGCCACCGCGATGCCGGCGCCGAGCTTCGAGGGATCGGTCAGGTTCTCCATCACATGGATCAGGCCCATCACCGCGCCGAGGATGCCGATCGTCGGCGAATAGCCGCCCGCGGACTCCCAGACCTTGGCTGCCAGCTTCATCTGTTCCTCGTAGGCGCCGATCTCGACTTCGAGCACGTCGCGCAGGCGATCAGGCTCGGCGCCATCCACCAGCAGCTGCAGCCCCTTGCGCATGAAAGGATCGTCGATGTTGACGATCTGCGCCTCCAGCGCCAGCAGGCCTTCCTTGCGCGCCACATGGCTCCACTGGGTGATCTGCTCGATGATCTGCTCCGGATCGACGCGCGGCGGGAAAAACACCCACTTGACCATCTTGATGCCGCCGACGAAGACATGGGCCGGACTCTGCAGCATCACCGCCCCGAGCGTGCCGCCGATGACGATGAGGAAGGCGGTCGGCTGCAGCAAGGAACTGACATGTCCGCCCTCAAGCACCTGCCCGAGGAGGATCGCCGCGAGGCCGAGCGACAAGCCGACGATGCTGATCTTGTCCATGACGCTCAGGCCGTGCTGGCGGCCTGGGCCGTCTTGGGTTTGCGGCCACGGCGCTTGGCGATGGGCTTGGCCGCGTCGTCGTCGCCGATCACCGCGCCGCGCAGACGCGCGATCGCCTGGCTGTGCAGCTGACAGACGCGCGACTCGGTGACGCCGAGCACTTCGCCGATCTCGCGCAGGTTGAGATCCTGCTCGTAATAGAGCGCCATCATCATCTTCTCGCGCTCGGGCAGCTTGGCGATGGCATCGACCAGGGCGCCGCGCATGCTGCTCTCTTCGAGCATCGCCAACGGGTCGAGAGAAACTCCCGCCGGGTGCCGGTCGAGATAATCCTCGTCCTCGCCGGAGAGGTCTTCGAGATAGATCAGCTGATGGCCGCGCGCCTCCTGCAGCAGCTTCTGGTAGTCGCCCAGCGACATGTCGAGGGCCGCCGCGAGTTCGCCCTCGCTGGGCGGTCGCCCCTGTTCGTGTTCGAGTTTCTGGATCATGCCCTCGACGCGGCGCATCTCCTTGCGCACGCCGCGCGGCAGCCAGTCGTTCTCGCGCAGCCCGTCGAGCATCGCGCCGCGCACGCGCTGCACGGCATAGGTTTCAAATTGCGCGCCCATGCCCTCCTCGAAGCGCCCCAGCGCGTCGAGCAGGCCGATCATGCCGTTCTGCACGAGGTCATCGACCTGCACGCTGGCCGGCAGCTTCGCCATCAGGTGATAAGCGATGCGCTTGACCAGCGGGGCATATTGATTGACGAGACGTTCTTTTTCGAGCGTCCCCTGGGAGGTATACATCGTCGGATTGGTCGGGCTCAAAACGGCGCGGGGAGCGGCAACAGCGACCGCGCCACTATAACACCGAATCCTGCAGGGCCAGCGGCCGCCGGGCCGGCTCGCGCCGCGGCGGCGGCCCGAGCAGGAAGCCGCCGGCGCCCATGCCCTCGGCGCCGAAGGCGGGCGGCAGGCGGTTCTGCAGCGCCTCGGCCAGATTGGCGGTGACCGGCACGTCGGCGGCGCCCAGGTAGTCGAGGCGCACGTCGAGATGGCTGCGCGCCACGCGCCGCATGTTGTCGAAGATCGCGCGCGCCTCCTCGGGCGAGCGCGCGCGCGTGATCGCGACCTGGAAGCCGTCGCGCCCGCGTTCCTGCGCCATGTGCTTGATCAGCGCATAGGCATGGGTGATCGCGTTGCCGTTGGCAGCCACCACCATCGCCAGGTGGCGCGCCGCGACGGCGAGGCGCGACAGATGGCCGCGCCGGCGCACCGCGCAGTCGATCAGCACGAAGCCGACGCCGCGCTGCAGCTCGTTGAGGCAGGCGGTGAGCTGCATCATGCCGGCCATGTCGAGACGGTCGAGCTCGTGGGCGGCGCGCGCCGCCGGCAGAATGCGCACCAGCGGCGCGGCCTGCAGCATCACCTGGCGCAGCGAGCGCTCGCCGTGCAGGGCGTGCATCAGGTCGTGGCGCGCGCTCAGGCCGAAGGCGCCGATGGCGTTATTGGGCGCCGTGTTCTCGTCGACGATCACCACGCCGTGTCCGGCGGCGGCGAGCGCGGCCGCGGTCTGCACCACCAGGGTGGTGCGGCCGCAGGCCTCGTGGCCGGAGGCGAAGGCGACCACCTGCGGCGGCCGCGTGCCGAACAGGCGCCGCAGGCCGGCGGCCTGGTCGATGTGGCCGCCGAGTCCGGCCGGCAGCATGTCAGACAAGGCTAGCCCCCGCGCTCTGCGCAGCGGCGGCGCGGGCCGGCATCACCAGGCCGACCTCCTCGCCCTTGAGGCGATGCACCGATTCGGCGTTGGGCTGTTTGAAGGCGCGATGCAGCAAATAGTTGCGGTTCGGCAGGTGCAGGTCCTCCGGCACGCGCTGACCGTTGGCGACATAGGCGAGCAGCAGACCGTGGCGCACCACGGCGTCGAGCGCCGGCGCCAGGGAGGCGGTCTCGTCCACCTTGCTGAGGATGCAGCCGGCGAGGTCCTCGCCGGCATAGCTGCGGATCACGTCGTCGAGGGTGTCGCCGCGGCTGGTGGCGTTGAGCAGCAGCAGGCGCCGCACGTCACCGGCGCGCGTCAGCATCGCCGCCTGCTCGGCGACCATGCGGTCGCGCTGGCTCATGCCCACCGTGTCGATCAGCACCATGTGCTTGCCGCGCAGCTCCGAGAGCGTGCGGCGCAGATCCTCGCTGTCGCGCACCACATGCACCGGCACGCCGAGGATGCGACCGTAGATGCGCAACTGCTCGTGGGCGCCGATCCGGTAGCCGTCGGTGGTCAGGAGCGCCAGCTTGTCGGCGCCGTAGCGCACCACGCAGCGCGCGGCAAGCTTGGCGGTGGTGGTCGTCTTGCCGACCCCGGTCGGGCCGACCAGGGCGAAGACGCCGCCGCGGTCGATCAGGTCGTTCTCGCTGGTCAGCGTGCGCAGGCGGCGATTGACCGCGCCGATCAGCCACTTGCGGCCTTCCTGCATCTGCAGGTCCTCGGGCATGTCATCGACCAGGCGGCGCGCCAGCAGGCCGGAGAAGCCGGCTTCCAGCATTTCCGCGAGGAGCTGGGCCTTGCTCGGCGCGTGACGCGTCATGTCGCCCCAGGCGAAGCCGGCGAGCTGGCGTTCGAGCATGGTCTTGATGCTCTGCATCTCGGCCATCAGCTGCTGCACCTGCGGATTCTGTCCGAGGTCGCCGGCCGACTCGACCTCGCGCGTCGCATGGGCGAGGGTCGCCGCCACCTGTTCGCGGCTCGGCACCGCCTGCAGCGCCGGCTTGGGCGGCAGCGGGCGGGGCTTGGCGCGCTGCTCGGCGGGCGCGCCCGGCTGCGGCGCGCCGTCCTGCCGCGGCGGCTGCCAGGGTTGCCAGGGCTGGAACGGCAGCGGGGCGCGCGCCTTGGCGGAGAGGCTGACGGTGTAGTCGTCCCCGGCCGGGGCCGGCTCGGCAAAAGTCGGTGCTGGCGGGACGGTGGGCTTTGCCATCTCGGGTGCGACGGCGGTCGCCGGAGCGGGACGCGCGGCGGCCGCGGGCTTTGCCGGCACGGCGGGAGCCGCCCCGGCCTGGTGCGACAAGGCTTCGAGGCTGTCGGCCGACATCGCCATGATCTCGACGCCGCCGGGCACGGACTTGTTCGAGACCACGATCGCCTCGGGACCGAGGGCTTCCTTCACCTTGCGCAAGGCGTCGCGCGCGGTTTCTCCGAAGAAGCGTTTTACCGTCATATGCGTATCCTTCTCTTGCTCACTCGGCACGATTCATCAGGACTTGGCGCCGATGATCGCCGTCACCTTGATGGTTTTCGATTCCGGAATCTCGCTGTTCGCCAGCACCTTCAGGTTCGCCCAGGCGCGCCGCAGGAAGCGCGACATCAGCCAGCGCAGGTTGCCCGGCACCAGCAGCACCGGCGGCATGCCCAGGTCCTCCTGCTTCTTCGCCGCCGTCGCCGTTTCGCGCAGCAGGGTGTCCGCCAGCCCCGGCTCGATGCCGGAGCCGTCGGCGCCCGCTCCCGCCAGCGCCTGCATCAGCAAGCGTTCAAGGCCGGGTTCGAGCGCCATCACCTGCAGCTCGTTGGAACCCGGGTAGAGATGCTGGACGATGGCACGGCCGAGGGCTACGCGCACCAGCGCGGTCAGCTCCGCCGGATCCTGCTGGCGCGGCGCATGCTCGGCGAGCGTCTCGATGATGCTGCGCATGTCGCGGATGTTGACCCCCTCTTCCAGCAGATTCTGCAGCACGCGCTGAACGGTGGATAGCGGCAGTGCCTTCGGCACGAGCTCCTCGATGAGCTTGGGCGCATCCTTCGCCAGATGGTCGAGCAGGGCCTGGGTCTCCTGGCGGCCGAGCAGCTCGGCGGCGTGGGAGAGGATCAGATGGTTGAGGTGCGTGGCGATCACCGTGCCGGCATCCACGACGGTGTAGCCCATGATGTGCGCCTGATCCCGCAGCGAACCGTCGATCCATACCGCCGGCAGGCCGAAGGCCGGGTCCTTGGTCGGGTTGCCGGGCAGCGGGCCGCTCACGCGGCCGGGATTGATCGCCAGGAACATGCCCGGGAAGGCCTCGCCGGCGCCCATCTCGACGCCCTTGAGCGTGATCCGGTAGCCGTTGGGCCGCAATTCCAGGTTGTCGCGGATGTGCACCGGCGCCGTCAGGAAGCCGACCTCCTGGGCGAACTTCTTGCGCAGGCCGCGGATGCGCTTGAGCAGTTCGCCGTCCTGGCCGCGATCGACGAGCGGAATCAGGCGATAGCCCACTTCGAGGCCCAGCACGTCGACGGGCGCCACGTCGGCCCAACTCGCCTCGCCGGCCTCCTCGCTCGGCGCCGCCGGCGCGGGCGGCTTCTCTTCCTTGACGCTGGCGGCCTCGCGCGCGCGCTTGAGCTTCCACCAGGCCATGCCGCCGAGCACGGCGGCGAGCATCAGGAACACGAAATGCGGCATGCCCGGGATGATGCCCAGCACGCCGAGGATGCCGGCGGCGAGGGAAAGCACGGTCGGATTGCCGAATAGCTGGCCGACGAAGGAAGTGGTGATGTCCTTTTCGTCATTGACGCGCGACACCACCAAACCGGCGGCCACCGAGATCACCAGCGCCGGAATCTGCGCCACCAGGCCGTCGCCGATGGTCAGCAGGGTATACACCTTGGCCGCCTGCCCGGCGGCCATGTCGTGCTGGAGCACGCCGACGATCAAGCCGCCGATGATATTGATGAGCAGGATCAGGATGCCGGCGATCGCGTCGCCGCGCACGAACTTCGAGGCACCGTCCATCGAGCCGTAGAAATCGGCTTCCTGGGCGATCTCCTTGCGCCGGCGGCGCGCCTCGTCCTCGCCGATCAGGCCGGCATTGAGGTCGGCGTCGATCGCCATCTGCTTGCCCGGCATCGCGTCCAGGGTGAAGCGCGCCGACACCTCGGCGATGCGGCCCGCGCCCTTGGTGATGACGACGAAGTTGATGATCGTCAGGATGATGAAGACGATGATGCCGACCGCGTAGTTGCCGCCGACCAGGAAGTGGCCGAAGGCCTCGATCACCTTGCCAGCGGCATCCGGCCCCTTGTGGCCGTCGAGCAGCACGATACGCGTCGAGGCGACGTTGAGCGACAGACGCAGCAGGGTGGTCACCAGCAGCACCGTCGGGAACACCGAGAAATCCAGCGGCTTGAGGGTGTACAGGGCCACCAGCATCACCATCACCGAGATCGCGATGTTGAAGGTGAAGAACAAGTCGAGCATGAAGGGCGGCAGCGGCAGCACCATCATCGACAGGATCAGGATGATGAGCAGCGGCGCCGCCAGCGCCTTCAGGTTGTCGGCGCGCAGCAGGGTCTGCCAGGGAATCGTCTGGGTGGCCATCAGTCAACTGCCCCAGGGTCGAGTTCGGGCGGCACCGCCACCGCCGTCGGCGCGCGCGGCGGCGTCAGGCCGGCCATGGCGCCGCGCGCCATGAACTGGTTGAGCTGGTAGATGTAGGCCATCACCTCGGCCACCGCGGTATAGAGGGAGGCCGGCACGGCCTCGCCGACCTCGACATGGCGGTGCAGCGCCCGCGCCAGCGGCGGCAGTTCGATCACCGGCACGTCGTGCTCGCCGGCCAGCTCGCGGATCTTCTGGGCCACGAGGTTCATGCCCTTGGCGACCACCTGCGGCGCCCCCATTCGCGTGTTGTCGTACTTGAGGGCGACGGCGAAGTGGGTCGGGTTGGTCACCACCACGTCGGCCTTCGGCACCTCGGACATCATGCGCCGGCGCGCGACCTCGCGCTGCTGGCTGCGGATGCGCGCCTTGAGGTGCGGATCGCCCTCCATTTCCTTCATTTCCTGGCGCAGCTCCTCGCGCGTCATGCGCAGCTGGGCATAGTAGCGCCACAACTGGAAGGGCACGTCGATCAGGGCGATCACCGCCAGAGCGGCGACGAAGCCGATGAAGGCGTAGAGCAGCATCTGCGCGAAGGACGGCAGCGCGCTTTCGAGCGGCTGGGCCAGCAGGGCGAACAGGTTGTCCTGCTCGTGCCGCACCACCCACCAGACCACGCCGACGAGCAGGAAGGTCTTCAGCACGCCCTTCACCATCTCGGCGATGCTCTGCCAGGAGATCATGCGCTTGATGCCCTTGAGCGGGTCGAGACGCGTCAGGTCGAGCGCCAGCGCCTTCGATGAAAACACCCAGCCGCCGAGCAGGAACGGCGTGATCAGCGCGGCGGCGAGGGTGGCGAGGAAGAACGGCATCAGCATCGTCAGGGCCTCGGTGCCCAGCAGCTGCAGATTCTGGCCTATCGCATTGGTGTCGAAGGCTTCCTGGCGGTCGAGCGTGAGGCCGAGCCGCATGATCTCCTCGGTATGCCGCACGAACCAGCCCGACATCGCCCACAGGCCGCCGGCGCCGGCGGCCATGACGAGAAAAGCCATCAGCTCCCGCGATTGCGGGACCTGCCCTTCTTCGCGCGCCTGTTCCAGGCGCCGCGATGAAGCTGGCTCGGTCTTTTCGAGATCGCTCTCTTCAGCCACGGACGGTTCCTCTCATGCCGGCAATTATTGCCGGTGGGGGCAAGGAGGAACCGGGGAATAGAACGGAAATGGGCGGTTAATCCTGCTGAAGGATCAACCGCCCCATGTCATGCGGCGAAAAGTCGGCGCCGGTGGGACGGTGTGTGCACCCAGGCCCACTCCGACTTTCGGCGCGGGCTGACAGCTTCAGCTGTTGAGCGTAGCGGCGGGAGCCAAAAGTCGGCGCTGGCGGGACGGTGCCCGCCGCGCCTCAGGCGGCGGCGCGCTCCGCCGGAATGAAGGAGGAACGCGGCACGCCGCGATTCTCGCCCATGTCGGCGAGCAGTTCCTTCATGTCGAGGATCAGGACGATCTGGCCGTTCGACAAGGTGGTGACGCCGGCGACGCCCTTCGGCCGGAAGTCCTCCAGCGACTTGATCACCGCGTCCTCGCGCCCCATGAAGCCGTCGATGGCGAGGATGAAGGTGTGATCGGCGGTCTGCATCAGCACGCCGTATTCGGGCACCTGCTCGGGCGCCCAGCCGAGCAGATGGGCGATCGGATAGATCGGCATGACCTCGCCGCGCACCACCATGGTCGCGCGTCCGCCGACTTCCTGCACCTGATCGATCTGGATCGGCAGGATTTCGCGCACCATCGACAGCGGCACGGCGAACGGCTGCTCGCCGAGTTGCACCAGCAGCACCGGCAGGATGGCGAGCGTCAGGGGCAGCGAGATGATGAAGGTCGTGCCCTTGCCGACCTGCGACTTGATCTCGATGCTGCCATTGAGTTTCTGGATGTTGGTCTTCACCACGTCCATGCCGACGCCGCGGCCGGAGACGTCGGAGGCCACTTCCTTGGTCGAGAAGCCGGGCAGGAACACCAGGTTGAGGCTCTGGCGCTCGTCCATGGTATTGGCTTCCTCGTCGGTGATGAGGCCCTTGGCGAGCGCCTTAGCGCGCAGCTTCTCGGCGTTCATGCCGTGGCCGTCGTCGGCGACGATCAGCACGATGTGGTCCCCTTCCTGGCGCGCCTCGAGGCGCACCTGGGATTTTTCCGGCTTGCCGCTGGCACGGCGCTCCTCGGGGCCTTCGACGCCGTGGTCGACCGCGTTGCGGATCAGGTGGATGATCGGGTCGGACAGATCCTCGATCATCGTCTTGTCGATTTCGGTCTCCTCGCCGGCCAGCACCAGCTCGACGTCCTTGCCGAGGTTGCGCGCCAGGTCGCGGGCGATGCGCGGATATTTCTGGAACAGCCGGCCGATCGGCTGCATGCGCGTCTTCATCACGGCGTTCTGCAGGTCGGATACCAGCAGATCAAGCTGACTGACCGCCTGGTCCAGGGCGTGCAGGGTGTCGGTATCGCTGCGGCCGTTGAGGATGTCGCTGCGCAGCGAGTTGAGGCGGTTCTTGGTTAGACCGATCTCGCCCGAGAGGTTGAGCACCTGGTCGAGGCGGGAGGTGTCGACGCGGATCGAATTGTCGCGGGTCTTTTCCGTGTCGCGACGCCCGACGGGAGCGGAGACGGCACCCGGCTTGTCGGTGGCGCGCCGGCCGACCGCGTGCTGGATGACGGCCTCGGGCGTCTGGCCCGCGACCTGGGTGTGCATGGCCGGTTCCGGGGACGCCGGCGCCGCTGCGGCGACATCCGGCGCGGTCCCGGCGACGGCGCCGTAGAGCTGATTCCAGTCGGGGCCGGCGGCTGGCGGCATCGCGGCCGGCGCGGGAGCCGGCACGGCGGGCGCGGCAGCCGCGGCATGCGTCCCGAGCTCGCCGGCGATGGCGGCCCGCAGGTCGGCGATCAGCTGGGCATCGGCCGGCGGCGGCTGCATGCCGCTTTCCAGGTTGCCGAACATGTCGCGCACCGTCGCGGTCGCCGCCATGATGCTGTCCATGATTTCCTTGGTCAGCTCCAGCTCGTTGTTGCGCAGCTTGTCGAAGAGGTTTTCGGTCAGGTGGCAGAGCGTCACCAGCTCGGTGGCGTTGAGGAAGCCCGCGCCGCCCTTGATGGTATGGAAGCCACGAAAGATATCGTTCAGCAGGCCATGATCCTGCGGGTTCTTTTCCAGATCGACCAGCTTGTTGTCGACGCCCGACAGCAGGTCGGTGGCCTCGATCAGGAAATCCTGCAGCAGGTCTTCCATTCCGGCAAAGTCACTCATGCTTCTCTCCTTCCGGCGCACGGCGCCGAATCAGAACCCCAAACTTTCGAGCAGGTCATCGACCTGCGCCTGGCTGGTCACCACGTCCGCGCGGCCGACGGCATTGATGACCGGACCGTTCATCAATCCGGCCGGGGCCTCGGCCTTTTTCTCTTCCGGCATCACGTCGATCAGCACCTGCAGCAGCTGGGCCTCGAAGCTCTGCACCATGGCCACGACCTTCTTGATCACCTGGCCGGTCAGATCCTGGAAATCCTGGGCCATCATGATCTCGTTGAGCTGGGCATTGGTGATATCGATCTTGGCCGGAGCCTCGGCGAAAAAGATCCGCGTATCGGCGGCCAGCTGCTTGAAGTCGTCCACCGACAGCTGGTTGGCGAACATCATCTCCCAGCGGGCGCCGAGCATCTTGACGCTCCGCTCCAGCTCGTCCTGGGCCGGTTTGGCGATATCGGTGGCATTGAGCACCCGGCTCGCCGCCTGTTCCGTCATGCGCGCGATGTAGTTGAGGCGCTCCTCGGCATCCGGCATCTGGCGCGCCGTATCCTCCAGCATGCGGTCGTAGCCGAGTTCGCGCATGCCGTCGTGCAACTTGCGGGCCATGTGGCCGATGCGATTGAACACATCCTCCTGCGACACGATTCCCGCCCCCCCATTGTCCGCCCCCAGGCTTTCCGGCGCGGCCGCCTCGCTGGACTCCGCCACATGCGCGGACACGCTGTCGAACAAGGCCTGCAGATCGTCCGAGTCCCCCGACGGGTCGGGCGTCGGCGGGGGCGGTGCCGGCGGCGGCCCGGCGGCGATGCTGTCGAACAGCGCCTGCAGATCCTGCGAGTCGCCGGATTCGTCGAATTTGATCGGTTTAGCCATGCTTGTTTCCATCCCTGGCGTCCGCCCCTGCTGGGACGGCCGGACCATGTTTTACCAGCCCAATTTCTCGAAAATCTTGGTGAGTTTCTCGTTGAGCGTCGCCGCGGTGAAGGGCTTGACGATATAGCCCGACGCTCCCGCCTGCGCGGCGGCGATGATGTTCTCCTTTTTCGCCTCGGCGGTGATCATCAATACCGGAAGCACCTTATGGGTGGCATCGCCGCGGATCGTCTGCAACAGCGTCAGGCCATCCATGTTCGGCATGTTCCAGTCGGTGATGACGAAGTCGAAGCCCCCGCCCTGCAGCTTCTGCCAAGCCACGGCGCCGTCCTCCGCCTCATCCACGTTGGTGAAGCCAAGCTCCTTCAACAGGTTGCGCACGATGCGCCGCATCGTCGAAAAGTCATCGACGACGAGAAACTTGATTTTGCTTGGATCTGCTGGCATGAAACCCTCTCCGGATGAAACCTGACTTTTATGTATGACGCTCAATCACGCTGCGACTTGAGCAGCAGCGGGCGCAGCGTATCGGCCAGCGCCTCGGCGTCGAACTTGGCGACATAGGCATCCACGCCGACGGCCTTGCCCATCGACCGGTTCGCCTCGGACGACAGCGACGAGTGCATCACCACCGGGATGCCGTTGAAGCGGCTGTCGGACTTGATGTTCTTGGTCAGGACGTAGCCGTCCATCTCCGGCATTTCGGCGTCCACGAGGATGACATTCACCTCGTCGCGCAAGCTGCGGCCGGTCTGCTGGGCATGCGCGGCCATGCCGGACAGCCGCGTCCAGGCCTCCATGCCGTTCTGCGCATGCTTGTGCTTGACGCCCAGCTTTTCCAGAACCTCGGCGATCTTCTTGCGCGCCACCGCCGAGTCGTCGACGAAGAACAGGTTGTATTCCTCGTCGCCGCCCATCTTCTCGATCTGCCCGACCAGCGCCTCGCCGAAGGTATTGGCCATGATCTGCTCGACGTCGACGATCGACACCAGCTTGCCGTTGTCGAGCTCCGTGATCGCCGTGATGTAGGCGTGCATGCCGCCGGTGACCGATTCGGGCGCGCGCACCTTGTCCCACTCGACGCGGATGATGCGATCGACGTCATGCACCAGGAAGCCGAGCGTGCGCTTGCTGTATTCGGTGACCATCATCGAGCCGCCGCGACCGGGCGGGGCATCGGCCAAGTGCATCACGCGCGCCAGAGAGACCACGGGGATCACGTTGCCGCGCAGGCTGATGAGCCCTTCCACGCCATCGGGCATGTGGGGAGACTTGGTGATCGCCGGCGTCTTGCTGACTTCCCGCACCTTGAAGACGTTGATGCCGAAAGTTTCGTTCGTGCCCAGGGAAAACAGCAGAATCTCCATGCGGTTCGAGCCGGCCAGCTTGGTGCGGGCATCGACGTTCTCCATCAGGGAGGCCTGGGCCTGGGTCATCAGCGAAGCTAGGTTGCTCATTCTGCGAATCTCCGTCAGGCGGCCTGCGCCGCCGGTTCTTCCCTGAGCAGCAGGCGGCTGAGGGTTTCCGCCAGGCGCTGCGCCTCGAACTTGGGCACGTAGTCATCGACGCCCACGGATTTGCCAAGCTGCTGGTTGGACATCGACGACAGCGAGGAATGCATGATCACGGGAATGCCGGCAAAACGGGGGTCGGACTTGATGTTCTTGGTCAGGATATAGCCGTCCATCTCCGGCATCTCGACATCGGTGAGGATCAGCTGCACGAGATCCTTGACCGCTCGGCCGGTGGCGTCGGCATAGTTAGCGATCTTCTGCAGCTCGTCCCAGGCCTGCCTGCCGTTCATGGCGGCGACGCCGCGGATGCCCAAGGCATTCAGGGTGCGCTCGATCTGGCCCCGCGCCACCGAGGAGTCGTCGGCGTAGAGGATCGTCAGTCCCTCCTTGCCGATCGGCTGGATGGCGCTGAACACCATTTCGTCATCGTATTTGGCGGTTTCCGAAAGGATGCGCTCGACATCGAGCATCATCACCAGCCGGCCGTCCTGGAGCTCCGTCACGGCGGTCACCAGACCTCCCAGGTTGGCCGTCAGCATTTCCGGCGGCACGCGCATCTTCGACCAGTCGAGGCGCAGGATGGTGTCGACCGACTCGACCAGGAACCCCTGGGTGTGTCCGTTGTATTCGGTGACGATCATGATGTCGCGGGGTGTCTCGGTCTGCATGCCGATGAAGTCGGCCAGATCGACCACCGGGACGAGGATGCCGCGCAGGGACACCATGCCCTTGACGGCGGCCGGCATGTCGGGCGCCGCGGTGACCACCGGCGTGCGCATGACCTCGCGCACCTTGAACACGTTGATGCCGAAGGTCTCCTGACGACCGGTGCGCAAGTCCGTGCCCAACGAAAACAGCAGGATTTCCAGTTTGTTGGTGCCGGCCAGCCGGGTGCGCGCATCGATGTTCTTGAGTAATTCGGACATTTGACCACCTTTCAGGCGGGGAAGACGTTGTGTTTATCGGCGCAAAGCCGAGATAACTGAATGCTTTGGCGGATATATTACGCCATTCTTCATAGCCTGAACCGCTGAACCGCGGTTTCCAGCTCGCCGGCCAGCGTTTCCAGTTGTTGTGCGCCGGCGACAACCTCACCCAGCGTCGTGTCGCAACTCGTCGCCATGGCGACGATGCGCTCGATGTTCGCCGATATTTCCGCGCTCGCCTGGCTCTGGCCGCCGACCGCGGTGGTGATCCGCCCCATGCCGTCGGTGGTCTGACCAACGGTCTGATTGGCCTCGCCTAGGGTGATCGCGACGGTTTCGAGGTATTCCTGGGAGGTTCCGAGGGCGGACAACCCGCGATCGAGGGCGGACTCGACCTGCGCCGCCTGCTGTTCGAGGCTCTTGGTGACGCCATCGATCTCGCTGGCGGTCTTGGCGGACTTTTCCGCGAGCTTGCGCACCTCGTCGGCCACCACGGCGAAGCCGCGGCCCTGCTCGCCGGCGCGCGCCGCCTCGATCGCGGCATTGAGCGCCAGCAGGTTGGTCTGGTCGGCGATGTCGCGCACCTCGCGGGTCATGTTGGTGATCACGGTGGCGCTGCTGACGAACTCGCGGGCGGTCTCGCTCATTTCGCGCACCGAATTCTCCGCCAACGTCAGTTCGCCGATCATGCGCGAGAGACTTTCGTTGCCATCCTGGGCCCGCGTCAGGCTTTCCGCGGCCAGGCGATCGACTTCGGCCGCCTGGGCGGCGATGTCGTCGACTCCCCCCGAGAGGCGGGCCACGGCGCCCGCGGTATCCTGGGCAGCCGTGCTCTGCTCGGCGGTGCCGGCCTGCAGGCCGGTGACGATCTCGTGGAAGCTGGCGGCCGTGCCACGCAGCTTGTGCGACGCGGCCGTGAGTTCGCTGGCCATGTCGCGCAGATTGTTGCGCATGCCGGCGATCGCCGCCAGCAGGCTGCTGTTGTCCCCCGGCCGCAGGCTGATATCGACGGTCAGATCGCCGGCGGAAATGCGCTTCACCACGTCGGCAGCGTATTGCGGGTCGCCGCCGAGCAGGGAAAGCAGCAGACGCGCCAGCTGGATGAACGCGGCCAGGCCAACGACGGAGGCGATGGCGATCACGCCGACCATCCAGTTGCGGACGCTGGTGGCCTGCGCCAGCAGCTTCGGATCCAGGCGTCCGGCCTCTTCGGCCAGGCGCAGGTACATGACGAAGGAAAAACCGTTGGCAATCACCGTCACCACGGCCAGCACGGCCAGGACCAGAAACAAACGCTGACGCAGAGGCATATTTACCTATCCTTGATCGGTCCGATAGCCGATGCGGAAACCGCCCCAATGGCGTCCCTTGACATACACCGGCGCGGAAATGTCATGCATGATCTCGCCGGTATCGCGGCGATAGGTTTGCAGCAGGAACGGCGCCTCGTGGGTGCCGCAGCGCTTGCCCACCGGATCGGAGAAGACGCGCTTGGTGCGGTTGCCCAGCATGTCCTTCTTCTCGTCGCCGGTCAGCGGTTGGGTAAACCGCTTGTTGTGGGTCGGTACGTAGCCGTTCTGGTCGCAGGCGATGGCGTAGGCGATCTCGCGGTTCCTGTCGAGCAGCGGCTCCTGCACATTCGGCAGCAGGCGATCGGCCTGGCTGTCGTAGCGGGTATGGAACTTTTGCGGCTTGGTATTGGGGATCGGCGCGTAGTTCTGGTCGAAGACGTCTTCCAATTTGATCTCGCCGCGGTCGATCGCCGCCTCCAGCGCCTGGCCCACCGCCGCCGCAGCCGCCTGCACCACCGCCGGCATGCGCGCGTGCAGGGCAAGGGCCTCGTCGCCGCGCTTGCCGAGCTTGAAAATCTTGCCCACCTCCTCCAGGTTGATCGCCAGGTGGTCGAGCTGGCGCGCCTCCTCCAGGGTCAGCCGCGCGCCTTCATTGTTGCGGTCGGCGAGCGCCATGATGTTGGTGACCAGTTCGGCCACTTCGCTGGTGCGCGTGGCCTGCGCTTGGGCCGCGCGCGCGATCAGGTCCACCTTCTCGGTGGTTTCCTGCGCTCCCTGGTTGATCAACCCGAGCGCGTCGGCCGCCTGGCGTGCCAGTTGGGCGCCGTTGCGCGCCTGCGCGGAACCGTCGCGGATGGTGGCGATGGCGCTCTGGGTTTCGCTCTGGATCGCCGAGATCATCGCGGTGATCTCGCCGGTCGCGGCGCTGGTGCGCTCGGCAAGCTTCCTGACTTCGTCGGCGACGACGGCAAACCCGCGCCCCTGTTCTCCGGCCCGCGCCGCCTCGATGGCGGCATTCAGCGCCAGCAGGTTGGTCTGGTCGGCGATTTCGTGAATGGTGCGGGCGATGCCGGAAATCGCCTCGGAACGCTCGCCGAGGGTCGCCACCACCTGGGCGGACTGCTCGACCGAACGCGCGATGCGCTCGATCTCGGCGGACGCCTCCTCGACGATCCGCGCGCCGTGCGCGGAATGATCCTTGGCCTGCTGGGCGATGCGCGCGGTCTCCTCGGCGTTGCCCGCCACTTCCTGCATGCCGCCGGCCATTTCGGCCACCGCCTCGGCCGCCGTCTCCGCCGCCTGGCTTTGCTCCAGGGAACCAGCGGCGGTCTTCTCGGCCTCGCTTATCAGCTTGTCGGCCATGTCCGCCACCTGACCGGCATTGAACACAATGCGCGTGGTGATGTCGTGGAAGGTCGCCAGCAGTTCGTTATAGGCCTTGGCCGCGGGCTCGATCCCGCTGCTGGCCGTCACCTCGACCTCGCGCGTCAGATCGCCGTCGTTGCGCGTGGTGTGGATGGCCTCGCGCATGCGGTCGAGCGGACGGCCGATCGTCGATGCCACCATCATGCTTGGCAGAAAAATCACCCCCAGTCCGAGCGCGACGTAGAACGCGACGACAAGCATGCTGGGGGTGGCGCCGGCAAGGTAGACGCCGCCCAGCCCGAGCCCTCCCAGCAGCAGTCCCGCGGTCCCATGAATCAGGCGCGCCTGCTTCGTTATATTCGACATTTCCTCACTCCTCTGGGTTGTTCAAGTTGTGCGCCGTTCTCCTTACCGTCCTGCCAGCGCCGACTTTCCCATTTTTCATTTTTTATTATTCGCCGCGAGTTATTATTTACTGCGGAAGTAATAATACCTGTTTACCCTTATCACAGCACCATGACTTTGACTGAAATCAGGCGCCTAAGCAGTTTTTTGCGCAACTATCCTCCCAGTTGCACTGTCGAGGGACAGCAGCGCCGTGATTTCATTGCCGCATTCGTTGAAATCCAGTCCTTGGGCTAAGTGCCGGACCAGCGCCAGACCGCGCCCGAACGGCAGCGTGCTCGGGGCCATGGCGGCCGCTCCTGTCGGGGCGCCTTGGCCGACGGCGCGCACATCGAAGCCCGGTCCGCTGTCACGGCAGACGATGCGCAGCCAGGCCTCCCCGGCATCGCCGAGCCGCTCCACCGACAGCTCGATTTCGCCGCTGCTCAAGCCGGCAAGACGCTTCTCGCGCGTCTTCAGCCAGGTCTCCATGCCGTCCGGCGAGAGCTTGAGAGTGGAATCCAGGCGCAGCACCCCGTGATCGAGGGCGTTGTTGTACAGCTCGGACAGGATGACGAACAGCTCGCCGGCATGCTCGTCGGTGGCATTCAGCTGTTCCGCCACATTGAGCAGCAGCGGGACCACATCCAGATGCGCCAGCTCATGGGCGCCCAGGCGCAAACTGAAACGCCAGTTGCCGGAGTCACGCGGCCGCGCCGGCTTGTGCGGCACTGCACCCGGCGCCGCCGCTTCCCGCTCGCAATCGATCAATACCAGGGACATGTCGTCGTGGGCAGTCAGTCCGTCGAGCTGGGCGGCCACTGCGGCGCTCGCCTCGACGCGGCGCTGGCCGCGCGACAGGCCGGCCAGCGCATCGATCACCCCCTGCGCGCCGAAGGGTCGCCCGGTGGGTCCGAGCGCCTCCTGCAAACCGTCGGAAACCATGACCAGCCGCTCGCCCCGCGCGAAGGCATGCTGCTCCACCCGGTCGTCGAACGCCTCGTCCGGCAGTGCGCCGAGCGGCGGCTGGCCCCGGGAAAAACCCCGGGAATGGCGGCCGGAGTCATCGAGCATGAAGGCGGCGGGCATGCCGCCGTTCCAGACGCTGACGATACCCTCGCGCGCATCGACGGCGACCAGCTGCGCGGCCACCCGACGGTTGGCGGGCAAGGCCTGGCGCACTTTCAGATTCAGTTCGCGGGCGATGGTGGCGAGCGGAAAGCCCTTTTCCGTCATGCGATGGAAGGGTCCGATGATCGGCAACAGGCTGATGTAGGCCGACAGGCCACTGCTGTCGGCGTCGGCGAGCATGACATGGAGGATGCCGCTGGGCGCGCGCGCCACCGACAACATGTCGCCCCCCCGCATCGGGCTGGACTGGCGCCAGTGCAGGACGGCCGGATCGTCGAGCAGGCGCGCCTCCTCCGGCGCCAGCTGATGCTCGACCAGGTGGCGGGCGATGCGCAGATCCTCCGCCTCCGCCGCCAGATAGCGGTCGAGGCGCGCCAGGCGGCTTTCGGCGTCCTGCTGCATTTTCAGGAGGCGCGCAATCACGTCGAGACGCGCACTAAGCGCGGCGGACTGCAGGGGCCTGGCGAAGCAGGCATCCGCCCCCGCTTCCGCCGCCCGCGTCCGCAAGCCTTCATCGCATGCGTCCGAGACCAGGACGACCGGCAGCCAGCGGGGCGCGAGCTGCCGCACCAAGGCTTGCGTCAGGCCGATGCCGTCCAGGACGGGAGGATGATGGCCGACCACGACCAAGTCCGGTCGGTTCCGCCGGAAGTGTTCCAGCGCCTGGCCGCCCGAGTCGGCAAGGCTTACCGCATGGCCGCTGCGGCGAAAAAACTCCGCGCTCGCGGCGGCTTCCGCCGGACGGTGCTCGACGAGCAGGATCTCCATGCCAGCCGGCGCGCCTGCGAAGCGGGATCCGGGCCGCGGATCAGACGATCGCGAACAGCTTGCCGAAATTGGCGATCTCGATTACCTGCTTCACCGAACCACGGGCGTTGGCCAGCGCCACCTCCTTGCCGGCCCCCTTGGCCTTGTCGCGCAACATCAGCAACATGCCCAGCGCCGAGCTGTCGAGGTAATCGACCCCGCTCAGATCGACCTGGATCTGGGCCACGGCATCCTTGACCGCCTGGTCGACCGCCTCGCGAAACTCGCGGTGCGCGTTGAAATCGAAACGCCCCTGCAGTTGGATGATGGTCTTGCCATCAAAGCTGCTCACGTTGGTCTGCATATGAATCTCCATTGACTACCGCCGATCGATGCCCGGGAGTATATACGCGGCCATCGCCGCGCGGTTTGCTGGACTCGCCGGCTATTTTAGCCGCGCCAGGATGCGCGCCGCGACATTGGGGAGGCCGGTCACCTCGTTGAGCGCGCCGACCAGCGCGGCCTCGCGGGGCATGCCATACACGACGCAGCTTTCCTGGTCCTGGCCGATGTTCCAGGCGCCGGCCTGGTGCATCGCCAGCATGCCCTGGGCGCCGTCCCTGCCCATGCCGGTGAGGATCACGCCGATGGCGTTCCTGCCGACCTCGCGGGCGACGGAATTGAACAGCACATCGACGGCCGGGCGGTGACGGTTGACGGGGTCGGTCCTGGACAGCTCGGTGATCCAGCCGCCGCCGCTGCGCTTCACCGTCAGGTGCGAATGGCCGGGGGCCAGATAGGCGTGTCCCGGCTGGATGCGCTCGCCGCCCTGCGCCTCGACGACGCGCACCCGCCCCAGGCTGTCGAGCCGTCTGGCGAACGAAGGGGTGAAGGTTTCCGGCATGTGCTGCACCATGACGATGCCCGGCACCTCGGCGGGCAGACGCACCAGCACCTCCTTGATCGCCTCGGTGCCGCCGGTGGAGGCCCCGATGGCGATCAGGCGCTCCGCGAGGATGCGGTTCGGCGCGCCGGCAAGTGGCGTCTCCCAGCGGGTCGGCAGCGCGGCGGCCGGCGGGCGCTTCAGCCGGGCGCCATGGGCGGCGCGGATCTTGTCGCGAATCTCCTCGGCGTAGCCCTGCAGCAGCGCGGCATTCTCGGCGCGCGGCTTGGCGACGTAGTCCACGGCGCCGAGTTCCAGGGCCTGCAGGGTCACTTCCGAGCCCCGCTCGGTAAGCGAGGAAATCATCACCACCGGCATCGGCCGCAGCTTCATCAGCCGGCCGAGGAACTCCAGTCCGTCCATGCGCGGCATCTCGACGTCGAGGGTCAGCACGTCGGGATTGAGCGTCTTGATCATTTCGCGCGCCGCGATCGGATCGGGAGCGCTGCCAACCACCGCGAGGTCGGGCGCGCCGCCGATGATCTCGGCGAGCAGGGCGCGCATCAGCGCGGAATCGTCGACGATAAGTACCTTGATGGCCACGTCCAAATCCCTCAGAACAGTTCGATGTCGCCGGCCACCGGCGCCTCGGCGAGGCGGGCGGCGTACTCCTTCTCGCGGCGGATCAGGGTGTCGTTGTGCATGCGCACCAGTTTCTTCACCAGCACCTTGCCGCTGTGCGGAAAGAAATAGACCTTGCGCGGATAAACGTCCAGCAGATCCTGCGCGGCGACGGCGATGCCCTCGGTGGCGAGGAAGTCCTTGACGAAACGCGCGTTGCGCTCCCCGACCTGGGAACTGCTGAGGGTGGCCATCACCCGGCCGCCGCCGAACACCTTGGCTTCGAGCCGGTGCTTGCGCGCGCCGAGCTTGAGCAGGTGGTTGATGAGGATTTCCATCGCGTAGGTGCCGTAACGCGCCGAGGAGGAGATCGTGCTGATATCGCCCGAATCGGCGAGCATGAAGTGGTTCATGCCGCCGATGCCCTTTTCGCGGTCGCGGATGCAGGCCGAGACGCAGGAGCCCAGCACCGTCACCATCAGCATGTTGGTCGCCGTGACGAAATATTCGCCGGGCAGCACCTTGACCGCCTCCGCGTCGAACTTGCGATCGAAGTAGCGGTTGCCGGCCAGATGCTCGACGAAGCCGAGCTCCTGGCTCATGCCGCGCCCCCGGGTCTGGCGCCGCGCCGATCGGCGCGCTCGTAGACGGTGCGACCGAGGGAGCGGAACAGGTCGGCGGCGTGCAGGAAGCTCTCGGAATGGCCGGCGTAGAGCAGGCCCTCGGGCTGCAGCAGCGGCACGAACTTCTTGAGGATCTGGTACTGCGTCGGCTTGTCGAAGTAGATCATCACATTGCGGCAGAACAACGCATCGAGCGGCCCCCTCACCGTCGGCCAGTGGGCATCGAGCAGATTGACGCGGCTATAGGCGATCAGCTTCTGCAACTCGGGCCGCACGCGCACCTGGCCTTCCTGCACGCCGGTGCCGCGCAGGAAGAACTTGCGCAGCCGCTCGGGATCGAGGCGGTCGACACGCTCGATCGGATAGATGCCGCGCTCGGCGGTCTTCAATACGTTGGTGTCGATGTCGCTGGCGAGGATCTGCACCGGCGGCGTCAGGCTGTTGAAGGCCTCGCAGGCCGTGATCGCCAGCGTGTAGGGCTCCTCGCCGGTGGAGGCGGCGGAGCACCAGATGCGGATCGGGCGATGGGCGATGCCGAGCAGTTGCTTCTTCAGGAGTTCGAAGTGGTGGCTTTCGCGGAAGAAAGACGTGAGGTTGGTCGTCAGCGAATTGACGAAGGTCTCCCACTCGGCGGCATCGCCGTTTTCGAGATGGGCGAGGTACTGGTCGAAGCTGGCCATGCCGAGCGCGCGCAAACGGCGCGCCAGGCGCGAATAGACCATGTCCTTCTTGATCGGCGCCAGCGAGATGCCGGCGTGCTTGTAGATCAGCTGGCGCACGCGCTCGAAGTCGGCCGCCGTGAAATGGAACTCGCGGCTGGGCAGCAACTTGTCCAGCTCCGGCATGGCAACCGGCGCCGGCGCTACCGCCGCGCGCGGCACTGGAACGGCACCGCTCACCGTACCGCCAACGCCGACTTTCGGGGCACTGGCGCCCGCCAGCGGTCGCGGGGATTGTTTATCGCTCAAAACTCCGCCCATTCGTCCTCGTCGTCCGCCAGGTGCGGCGGCGGAATCTGCCGCGCCGGCTTGTCCAGCCGCGCCGCCGGCGTCCGTCCGCCCAACTGCTTCGGCGTCGCGTCCCGCAGCGCCGGGCCCGGCAGGTTGGCCGTCCCCTCCGCCAGCTTGAACATCCCCACCGCCTGCACCAGCCCGCGCGCCTGTTCTTCCAGGCTCTCCGCCGCCGCCGCCGCTTCCTCCACCAGCGCAGCGTTCTGCTGCGTCACCTCATCCATCTGCGACACCGCCTGCGTCACCTGCTCGATGCCGCTGCTCTGCTCCCGGCTCGCGTTGCTGATATCCACCACCAGCCGCGCCACCTGCTGGAAGCTGTTCACCACTTCGTCCATCGTCGTGCCGGCTTCGTTCACCAGGTGGGCCCCCGTCTCCACCTTGTCCACCGACTCGGCGATCAGCGCCTTGATCTCCTTCGCCGCCGTCGCCGAGCGCTGCGCCAGGTTGCGCACCTCGGTGGCCACCACCGCGAAGCCGCGCCCCTGCTCGCCCGCGCGCGCCGCCTCCACCGCCGCGTTGAGCGCCAGGATGTTGGTCTGGAACGCGATGCTGTCGATCACGCCGATGATGTCGGCGATCTTCTGCGAGCTCGCCTGGATGCCGGCCATGGTATGCACCACCTGTTTCACCATCTGCCCGCCGCGCGTGGCGATCTCGTTCGAGGTGCTCGCCAGTTCGTTGGCCTGGCGCGCGCTTTCCGCGTTCTGCCGCACCGTGGCGTTGAGCTCTTCCATCGAACTCGCCGTCTCTTCCAGGCTCGACGCCTGTTCTTCCGTCCGGCTCGACAGGTCCTGGTTCCCCGCCGCGATCTCCTGCGCCGCCGTATTGATCGCCTCGGTCGCCTCCTTGATGCGTCCCACCACTTCGCGCAGCCGTTCCACCGTCGTGTTGGTGTCGTCCTTCAATTGCCCAAAGGTGCCCTGGTAGTCCCCGCTCATGGTGTGCGTCAGGTCTCCGTTCGCCAGCGCGTTCAGCACTTCCGCCACCGCGTTCAGCCCCGACGCCGCCGTGTCCAGCAGCTGGTTTAGGCCAAGCGCCAGGTTGCGGAAGAAACCGTCCTTGCCCTCGACCGACAGACGGCGCGCGAAGTCGCCTTCCGCCGCGCCGTTGATGATCGATTCGACCTCCTGCTCGACCGCCACTTCCGCCGTGCGGTCCAACCACTCCGCCACCGAGCCGAGGCGCTCGCCCTTGTCGTTGAACACCGGATTCGCCGTCACCGTCATGTGGCGGGCGCCGATCACCAGGTTCGCCGCGTAGCGCTCGGTGAATTCAGCCAGCAGCTTGGCCTGATGGGCGGGATTCTTGTGGAAGCTGTCGATGTTCGTGCCCACCAGCTGGTCCGCGTCGAAATTCGGCAACTGCTCGCGGATGCCGTCTTCCGCCGCCTTGAGGATCCGCTGCACCGACTTGTTGGTGTAGATGATGGTGCGGCCGGGATCGGCGATCATCACGCCGGTGCTGACGTTGTCGAGGGCGATCTTGATGCGCGTCATCTCGTCGGCGATGCGCTTGGTCTCCGAGACCTCGAAGCCCATGCGCGTCTGCATCGTCTGCAGCGCCTGGTTGAGCTTGCCCATCTCGTCGTCGCGGCTGATGTCGATGACGTTGGTGTACACGCCCTGGGTGATGTTGCGGAAGGTGTCGATCGCCCCCTCGATCGGGCGGCGAATGCCGGCGATCAGGCGCATGCTGGCGAAGAAGCCGATCGCGAGCAGCGCCAGCAGCGCGACGACCATGCCGGTGAGCGTGCCGCCATAGCGCTCGTTCGCCGCTGCCATTTCCTGCTGGGCACGTTCCGTGTGCAGCTTGAAGAGCGCGTCGGCCTTGCCGGCGGCGGCGTCATAGGCCGGGTTGATCTTTTGCAGCAGGAGGGTATTCGCTTCGGTGAATTCGTCGTTGAGCAAGGCCTGGCGCGCCGGCAGCAAGCCTTCCTGGACGTAGATCTTGCGAGCAGCGGCATAGGCGTCCGCCATGGCGCGGTGCTCCGGCGAATCCTGGATGGCCTTCTGGTACTGCTCCCACAGCGCCGTGATTTCGGCGACATTCCTGCTGATGGCGTCGGTATGCACGCTGATCGGATGCTCGTGCAGCGTGGCGAAGGCATTTACCGGATCGTGTTGCAAGGCCAGCAGGATCTGCGCCCGGTTGTCCGCCATCAGCTTGCCGATGCGGCCGACGATGCGCACCGGCTCGAAGCGCTGGTCGTAGAGTCCGGCGATGCTCTCGTTGGTGCGCGCCAGCGACAGCAACGCGAACGCCATCACCGCCGCGACGATCAGGCCGAGCGTGCCGAGGATCATGCCCATGCGGCCGGCGATGTTGAGTCCGCCGAACAGGCCGGGGCCGCCGCTGACCGCGCGGCCGTAGCGGATCTGCATGCCGCCTTGTTTCTTGTCGCGGAACTTGCGATAGGTCTCATCCACCGCGGCGATCGTCGCCGCGTCGGCCTTGCGCCGCACCGACAGGTAGCCGGTGACCTGGCCGTTTTCCCAGATCGGCGTGGCGTTCGCCAGCACCCAGTAGTAGTCGCCATTCTTGCAGCGGTTCTTGACGTAGCCGGTCCAGGGCCGGCCCTCCTTGAGAGTGCGCCACAAATCCTCGAAGGCCTCCGCCGGCATGTCCGGATGGCGCACGATGTTGTGCGGCTCGCCGATCAGCTCCTGTTCGGTGAAGCCGCTGATCTCCAGGAAATCCCGGTTGATGTAGGTGATGCGTCCCTTCAGATCGGTCTTGGAAACGATCAGCGTGCTGTCGGACAGCTGGACCTCGTTGCTGGTCACGGGGAGGTTGGTGCGCATGGATTACCTCTTCATCTGCAAGTTGTTCGGTGTGGTCGCCGCGCGACGTCGCCTTCAGGCGGCGGCTTCCGCCGCCTCGTCCACCAGGGCCATCTCGGCGGACAGCATCAGTCGCTCGATGTCGACGACGATCAGCATGCGCTCGCCGAGGGTGCCGAGACCGTTGATGTAGCGCGTGTCGACGCTGGAGGCGAACTCGGGGGCGGGACGGATCTGCTCGGCGCGCAGGCTGGTGACGTCCGACACGCCATCGACGACGATGCCGACGACGCGGCCGCCGATGGAGAGGATGATCACCACGGTGAACGGCGTGTACTCGATCTTGCCGACGCCGAACTTGATGCGCAGGTCGACGATCGGCACGATGATGCCGCGCAGGTTGATGACGCCCTTGATGAAGGCCGGCGCGTTGGCGATGGTCGTCGGCGGCTCGTAGCCGCGGATTTCCTGCACCTTGAGGATGTCGATCGCGTATTCCTCGGGACCGAGGGTGAAGGTGAGGTATTCCTGGGCGTGGCCGCCCTCGTCGCCGGCGGCGGGCCGGGAACTCTGGGGCGCGAAATCCTGGGCCATGGCGGTTGCTCCTTGTGCGTGGATCAGGCGGCGGCCGGCAGGGCGTGACGCGCCATGCCGACCAGCGTCGAGACGTCGAGAATCAGCGCGACGCGGCCGTCGCCCATGATGGTGGCGCCCGAGACGCCGGACACCTTGCGGTAGTTGGATTCGAGGCTCTTGATGACGACCTGGTGCTGGCCGACCATGGCGTCCACGAACAGCGCCGCCTTCACGCCGTCGGCCTCGAGGATGATCATGATGCCGTCCGCGAAGCTGGCGACCGCGCCCGGCACGCGGAAGATCTCGTGCAGCGGCACCACCGGCAGGTATTCGTCGCGCACCTGGATCAGCCGCTCGACACCGGAAACGCTCTTGATCATGCCGCGCTCGGCCTGCAGCGACTCGATGACGTAGCCGAGCGGGATGATGTAGGTCTCGGCGCCGACCGCCACCGACATGCCGTCGAGGATGGCGAGGGTGAGCGGCAGGCGCACCGTCATCCGGGTGCCGATGCCCGGCATCGAGTCGATCTCGACGCGGCCGCCCATGGCGGCGATGTTCTTCTTCACCACGTCCATGCCGACGCCGCGCCCGGATACCTCGGTGATCTGGTCGGCGGTCGAGAAACCGGCCTCGAAGATCAGCGCGAACACCTCCTGGTCGGTCATCTGGTCGTACACGTTGAGGCCGCGCTCCCTGGCCTTGGCGAGAATCTTCTGGCGGTTGAGGCCGGCGCCGTCGTCGCCGACTTCGATGACGATGTTGCCGCTCTGGTGATAGGCCTTGAGCGTGATGGTGCCGACCGGCTGCTTGCCCTTGGCGGCGCGCTCCTCCGGCGCCTCGATGCCGTGGTCGAGACTGTTGCGCACCAGGTGGGTGAGCGGGTCGGCGATGCGCTCGATCAGGCCCTTGTCGAGCTCGGTGTTCTCGCCAGAGAGCTGGAGCTCGACCTGCTTGCCGAGCTTCTGCGAGATGTCGCGCACCACGCGCGGGAAGCGCGAGAACACCACCGAGATCGGCATCATGCGGATCGACATCACCGCCTCCTGCAGGTCGCGGGTATTGCGCTCGAGCTGGATCAGGCCGTTGTGCAGGCGCTCGAACTCGACCGGGTCGATCTGCGTCGCGGATTGCGCGAGCATCGCCTGGGTGATGACCAGTTCGCCGACCAGGTTGATGAGCTGGTCCACCTTATCGACGCCGACGCGGATCGAGGCATCCGTCCCCGGCTTGACGACGGTGGGGACTGGACGCATCACCTCCTTGGCGGCGGGTGGCTTCTCCGCCGCGGGCGGCGGCGGCGCGGCAGATGCGACGGCAGGCAGGCTCTGGGGCTCGACGAAGAAACCGTAGGCACCGTCCTGGGCATCCGCGTTCGGGGCGGACGCCGCCGCGGCCTCGACCGGCGGCAACGGTTCGAAGAAACCGTAGGCTTCCTCCTGGACGACGGGCGCCGGCACCGCGCTCGCGTCCGGCAGCGGCGCGAAGAAGCCGTAAGCCTCCTCCTCAGCGGGCGATGCGGGCAGCGGCTCGAAGAAGCCGTAGGCCTCTTCCTCGGCGGGCGCGGGCGGCGTGCCGAAGAAACCGTAGGCGCCGTCCGGTGCGTCCTCGAAGGCGGTGGCCTGGCCGAGGGGGACGACGCGGATGCTGTCGTTGCGCGCGACGAATTCGAGCATGCCGCGCAGGGTTTCCGCGTCGGTCGCGCCGCGGAAACGCAGGTGCCAGGGCTGGCCGGGCGCCGCCGCGGCGGCGACGACGCTCGTCCTTCCCAGCGCCGCCAGGGCGGCATTCAGGTTGTCGAGAGCAGCGGCGGTCGTCGCGGCATCGCCGTCGAGGACGAAAAACAGGTCATGACCCGACTCGTCCGGTGCGGCCACGGAAGGCGGCGTGGCCGCAGGTGCCCTCCGTGGGACTGGCGGAACGCTGGCGGCGGCCGGCGCAGGCGGCGCGGCATCGTCCCCGGTGAGCTGGCGCAGGCGCTGGCAGATCGCCGCGGCTTGTGCGGCATCCGTCTCGCCCTCTCCCCGGTGGGCCGCCAGCATGCCCTTCAGCACGTCGCCGGCGTCGAGGAAGGCATCGATCATGTCCTCGCGCAGGGCGAGCTCGCCCTTGCGCACGCCGTCGAGCAGGTTCTCCAGAATATGGGTGACCTCGGCGAGGTCGGTGAAGCCGAAGGTGCCGGCCGACCCCTTGATCGAGTGCGCGGCGCGGAAAATGGCGTTGAGCTGCTCGGCATCGGGCGCGGCGATATCCAGCGTCAGCAGCAGGTTTTCCATGGTCGCCAGATGCTCTGCCGTCTCCTCGAAGAAGACCTGGTAGAACTGGCTCATGTCGATGGACATAACGCCTCCGTGAGGATGTGCGCGCGGCGGCGGGCGCTCAGCCGATGACCTTCTTGACCACCTCGACGAGCTTCTGCGGATCGAAGGGCTTGACCAGCCAGCCCGTGGCGCCGACGGCGCGCCCCTGCTGCTTCATGGCGTCGGAGGATTCGGTGGTCAGCATCAGGATCGGCACGCTCTTGTACTGCGGCAGGCCGCGCAGGCTCTTGATCAGCGTCAGGCCGTCCATGCGCGGCATGTTCTGGTCGGTGAGGATCAGGTTGAAGGTCTTGCCCTTGGCCTTCTCCAGGCCGTCCATGCCGTCAAGCGCCTCGACCACCTCGTAGCCGGAGCTCTTCAGCGTGAAGCTCACCATCTGGCGGATGGAAGCCGAGTCGTCGATCGCGAGAATGGATTTGGCCATGTTTTTGCTCCTGTGTGGTCCGGTTCGGAAGATTGCGCCGCCGTCCGCGGTCATTGCCTGGCGGGTGACGGGATGATGGAAGGTCTGCGCACACCGCAGCGGCCCGCGGGCGCGCGCATGTCATCGTCGAGGAATGAAATCGATTCTCCAGCTCCCCGCCAGGCGGCTCGGGCCGTCTCGCGGTCGGGCGCCCCCGCCCCCTTCGGTTCGCCGTTCATTTTAATACCAAAGTTTCATGCCAGCCGTTCAGGGCCGGGTGGCGGACGGCGCGGGTGGCGCGCCGGGCACGATGCCCTGGCCTTCGAGCTGCTCGGCCTCCGACACCTCGGCGACCGGGCTTTCCTTGCCGTCGTTGAGAATCGCCTCCTCGGTGCGCTTGTTCATGACGACGATGCTGATGCGGCGGTTGATGGCGTTCTGCGGGTGCTCCTTGTCGAACAGCACCGTCGAGGCGAAGCCGGTGATGCGCATGACCTTGGCGTCGTCCATGCCCCCCGACACCAGTTCGCGGCGCGAGGCGTTGGCGCGGTTGGTGGAAAGCTCCCAGTTGCCGAAGCCCCGGTCGCCGCCGACGTAGGGCGTCGCGTCGGTGTGGCCGGAAAGGGTGATGCGGTTCTCGACCTTGTTCAGCATCGGGCCGATCTCGCGCAGGATCTGCTTGGTGTAGGGCTTGAGTTCGGAGCTGGCGAGATCGAACATCGGGCGGTTCTGCTCGTCGACGATCTGGATGCGCAGGCCCTCGCTGGTGATGTCGAGCAGCAGCTGGTTCTTGAACTGCCGCAGCGTCGGGCTGGCCTCGATCATCGCCTCCAGCTCGGCCTTGAGTGCCTGCAGGCGCTCGCGCTCCAGGCGCTCGAACTCGGCCTTCATGCGCTTCTCGCTGATGCGCTTCTCCGACGGCGTCTCGCCGCGCTTGACCTGGCCGTGGGACTGGGTGAGGTCCTGGCCGCCGCCCTGCAGTACCGAAGTGGCGTCGCCGGCTCCCGAACCGCCGAACATCGCCACCAGCAACGGCGTCTGGAAATAGTCGGCGATGCCCTTGAGGTCGCCCTTCGAGGTTGAGCCGAGCAGCCACATCAGCAGGAAGAAGGCCATCATCGCCGTGACGAAGTCGGCGTAGGCGATCTTCCAGGCGCCGCCGTGGCCGCCTGCCCCGCCTTTCTTGATCTTCTTGACTACGATTGGCTGCTGGCTGTCGTCGCTCATGGCGTCTCAGGCAAAAAGTCGGCGCTGGCGGGACGGTGCGTCACTTGCCCTTGCGCGCCTTGAGGTCTTCCTCGAGCTCGATGAAGGTCGGCCGGTCGGTGGAGAACAGCACCTTGCGTCCGAACTCGACCGCCACCTGGGGCGCATAGCCGTTCATGCTGGCCAGCAGCACGGCCTTGATGCACTGATAGACCTTGCTGCCTTCCTCGACCTTCTGGTTGAGCTGGTTGGCGATCGGCTCGATGAAGCCGTAGGAGACGAGAATGCCCAGGAAGGTGCCCACCAGGGCGCCGCCGATCATCTTGCCCAGCACGGCGGGCGGCTCGCCCACCGAGCCCATCACGTTCACCACGCCCATCACCGCGACGACGATACCGAAGGCCGGCAACGCGCCGGCCGCGGTCTGCACCATGTGGGCCGGAAAGTGCGCCTCGGCGTGGTGGGTCTCGATCTCGATGTCCATCAGGTTCTCGATCTCGAAGGCGTTGAGGTTGCCGCCGACCATCATGCGCAGGTAGTCGCAGATGAATTCCATGATGTGGTGGTCGTGGGAAATCGACGGGTATTTCGAGAAAATCGGGCTGCCCTCAGGGTTTTCGACGTCGTTCTCGATCGACATCAGGCCTTCCTTGCGCACCTTGGAGAGGATCTCGAACAACATGGCCAGCAGGTCCATGTAGACGGCCTTGTTGAGGGAGGAGCCCTTGAGGACGGAGGGAATCGCGCCGATCACCGCCTTCAGGGAGCGCGGGCCGTTGGAGGCCACCATGTAGCCGATGCCAAGGCCGACGATCGCGAGGTATTCCAGCGGCACCCAGAGGGCGCCCAGGCTGCCGTGCACGGAATAGGTGCCGAGCGAGGCGAGCAGGATGATGACGTAGCCAACGAGCAATAACATTTACAACCCCGGTTTTGTTCAGCCGGCGCGGGCTGGGCGCGGGCAGCGAGGCGCAATGATAGCGGCAAATGCCGCCAGACGGCTAGGCCAAGGGCGGATCAGCGACGGAAAAGGGCAGCTCCTCCCCTGATAACAGGGAAGGAGCCAAGGAGCGTACCACCACCAAAGACGATGTCAGGCGCAGGCTGCCTCGCTGGCGGCTTCGGAGGCGCGGCGCGTCTTGCCGGCGCGCGCCGGCATGTGGCACAGGCCGCAGACGTAGTCCTTTTTCGGGTCGTGGGCGTGGGCGACGAAGTCGCCGCCGCAGCACTTGCAGCGGGTCATCTGCAGCATGCCGGCGTCGAAGAAGCGCACCATGGTCCAGGCACGCGTCAGCGACAGCACGTTCTCCATGTCGCAGCGGCCGATCTGCTCCAGGTAGAGACGGTAGGCCTTGATGATGCGCTCAAGACCGCTCAGACGGGTATGCCGTTCGAGGAAGTTGTAATAGGCCATGAACAGCGAGGCATGCACGTTCGGCTGCCAGGTCATGAACCAGTCGGTCGAGAACGGCAGCATGCCCTTGGGGGGCGAAACGCCGCGCACCTCCTTGTAGAGCTTGAGCAGACGCTCGCGCGAAAGGTTGGTCTCCGCCTCCAGCAACTGCAGACGGGCGCCGAGCTCGATCAATTCGACGGCTAGGCGAATGTCTCTCGCCTCCGAGATCACGGATTTATTGCGCATGGAAGCCTCCTGGATACGCGGCGGAATCAGGCCACGGACTCGACCGGCTTGCCGGCGGCGAGAATGGCGGCGTGGATATGACCGACGCCGCGCTCGCGCTCATGATTGGCGAGCAGGTCGATCAGCAACGTATCGTCGAAACGGAAGCTGCACAGCAGCATGTCGGAACTGGCCATCTTGAGAACCTGCCCGGGGGTCAGGGCTTCCAGGATGTCGGCAATCTCCTCGCTGATGCCCAGGCGGAACACGGCGGCCTCCCGATCGGAACGGACCATGTTCTGCGCCAGCATCAGGTAGGCAAGATTGACCTCCTTTATGTCATTGTAGGTGTCAGTCGATTTCATCTTTGCGCTCCTTGCGTTGCCACCAACCCGGAGCGGAGTGACCTCCCCGCATGCCCGTTTGGCAGTCATCGCATTTTCGGGAAATCCCCGCAAGAAGAAAATCAACGGAAAGACCATCCTTTTGTAAGAACAGGATGGGAACCCCTTGTAAGAAAAAGCCTTACAAAACCAGCTTTATGTTTTGTTTTTAATTGTGTTTTTCTGGTATCCAACCGGGCGGCCACTCCCATGCCAACAGCATCACTCCGTCCGCTGCGCGGATGCCACGCAATTCCTACCCCCTTGTTTTGCCTGATAAAGCCCTTCATCGGCACGCTTGAGCAGCGCATCGATGTCGACCATCCCGGTCTCGCGCGCCGCGACGCCTATGCTCACGCTTCCGCGGACCTCCAGGGCGCCGACGGTCAGATTGATGGCGGCCACCGCCTTCCTGACGCGTTCGGCGCAACTCAGGGCGGCGGCCAGGTCGGTCTCGGGGCAGATCACGACGAACTCGTCGCCCCCCGTGCGGCAGACCACGTCCTGGGCGCGCAGGCCGCTCTTGATGGCCTGGGCGGTGCGCTTGAGCGCCATGTCGCCCACGTCGTGGCCGTGGCCGTCGTTGATGGCCTTGAACCTGTCCACATCGATCATCATGCAGGACAGCGGCCGCCGGCTGCGATTGCTCGCCTGCCATTCCTGCTGGAAGCGCTCGATGGCGTAGCGCCGGTTCGGGAAGCCCGTCAGCACGTCGGTCAGCGCCGCCTCCTGCAGGCGGCGGTTGGTCACGGCCAGTTCGGCGGCGAAGCGGCGGATCTCCTCGCGGTCGCGCTCGATTTCCTGCTGCAGCATGACGACGCGCTGGCCGGCGCGCAGGCGCGCGCCGAGCACACGCGAGCGCAACGGCTTGCTCATGAAATCGTCGACGCCCGCGTCGAAGGCCTCGACCAGCTTCTCCTCGGCCTCCAAAGCCGTCAGGATCAGGATGTAGATGCCGCGGCCGTGCTTGGTCTGCCGCAGCGCCCGCGTCAGCTCGACGCCGTCCATGCGCGGCATCAGCCAGTCGGTGATCATGATCTGCGGCCGCGTTTCGAGCGCCTTCTCGAAACCCGCCTGCCCGTCGGCGGCCTCGATCACCTCGTAGCCGGCATGGACGAGCATGGCCTTGAGCAGCGCGCGCACACTGTTGTCGTCATCGACCACCAGCACCCGCAGCGGGCCGTCGGTCCCGGAGGGGCTTGGCATGCCGGCATCCGAGAGCTCGGGCGCCGCCGGCGGTTTGGAGAGTTCATCGAAGGGCGGCACCTCCTGGGCATCGACGTGCAGGAGCTTCGCCCACTCGCGCCAGTTCGCCGCCGCGCGGTCGCACAGGGCGACCAGCATCTCGCTGTCGAGGGACAGCCGGCTGCCGAGCAGGAACAGCCGTGACATCGGCTCGCGGCGCTCGGCTTCGGCGGCCAGGCAGATGTCGGCGATCAGCCGCGCCAGGGCCAGCATCCAGGTCAGCCGTTGCTGGCGCGACCCGTCCGCGAAGCCGGCCTGCGCGGGATCCTCATGGACCAGCACCGGATCGACGAGCATGTGCGGCAAGCCCCAGTCCCGCAGCAGCGCCGCCGTCAATTCGGCGTGTGTCATGGCGAAGGCGGCCTGCTCCAGCGCGGCGAGGGGGCGGCTTCGATCGGAGGCGAGTTCGGCGAGCAGGCGCGCGTAATCGGCGGGGAACACGGTGGCCAGCGCCAGTTCGCCGATGCGGCAGAGCAGGCCGATGCAGAAGGCCTCCTCGGGCGACGCGGCGCGCACTTGCTCCGCCAACGCCTGCGTCGCGACGGCGCAGGCCAGCGAATGGGACCAGAAGCGGCGATAGTCGAAGTTCGCGCACTGTCCGCTGCGGTGGCCGGACAGCAGGGAAAAGCTCAGCGCCAGGTAGCGCACAGTCGGGATGCCGAGCAGGATCAGCGCGTCCTGCACCGCCGCCACCGGCCGGTGGGCGCCGCGCTGGGAAGTATTGGCCGCCTTGATGAGGCGCCCCACCAGCGCGGGATCGGTCTGCACCGTGCGCGCCAGCTCGGCGATGGACACGTCCTCCTTGCGCGTCAGGCGCATCACCGCCAGGGCGGCCCCCTTGGGCGACGGCAGGTCGCCCATCGCCTTGAGTTCCTGCAGCTTTTCGAGCTTGAGGCGCGTGCCGTCGGCGGCGGAGGTCATGGCCAGGGAATGGGGCGGTTGCGGGGTCGGTTCTTATACCACCATCGTTAGTCTTTGTCTTGGTATCGGCGGATGGCGCGGCTAGAATTTCCCGCCATGGAACCCGCCGTCAATTTCTGCTGCACCTGTGCCGCCCCCGTCAGTCTGCGCGTCCCGGCGGGAGACACGCTGCCGCGCTACGTCTGCGATGCCTGCGGCGCGATCCACTACCGCAACCCGCGCCTCGTGGTCGGCGCCCTGCCGGTCTGGCAAGACCGCGTGCTGCTGTGCCGGCGCGCCATCGAGCCGCGCCTCGGCTGCTGGACCCTGCCGGCCGGCTTCATGGAAAACCAGGAAAGCGTCGCCGCCGCCGCCGAGCGCGAGACGCGCGAGGAGGCGCGGGCGCGCATCGCCCTCGACGAGATGTACACGATGATCTCGGTGCCCCACATCAATCAGGTGCATGTGATCTACCGGGCACGCCTGCTCGACCTGGATTTCGGCCCCGGCGAGGAAAGCCTGGAGGTCGCCCTGTTCGAGGAGGCGGCGATCCCCTGGGACGAGATCGCCTTCCGCACCGTCGCCATGACCCTGCGCCATTTCTTCGCCGACCGGGCGCGCGGCAGCTTCGGGCTGCATACCGAGGCCCTCGCCCCCCTGCCCTGAACGGCTACTCCTCCACCTCGAACACCACCGGCAGCAGCACGCTGAAATTCTGGCCGCGCAGGGAATCAGGCAGCGTCGCCTGCCGGGCCGCCTGCCGCAGCATTTCCAGCGCGGCCGCGTCGAGCGCCTCATGACCGCTGGAACGGTTCAGCTCCGCCTGACGGCTCGCGCCGCCGGCGGCCACCGTCACGCGCACCTCCGCCGTGCCGGCCAGGCCGGCGCGCCGCGCCGCTTCGGGATAGCGGCGGTAGCGGCGCGCCTCGCTCGCCAGCGCGAGGCGATACTGCCTCAGGCCGGATTCACTCGGCGCGACCGCCGCGGATTCCTGGCGCAGGGCGCTCGTCGCCGGCGCCTCGGCGGGACGCGCCACCGGCTCGCCGCCGGCGGCGCCGGGCGGCGCCACCGCGGGTGCGGCCGGCGCGACGGGAAAAGTCGGTGCTGGCGGCACGGTGAAAGCCTGCACCGCCGGGACGACCTCGGTCCGGAGCGCCCGCGGCGGCGACACCGGCCGGGAAGCCGCCCGCGGCGGCTCACGCCGCGCCGGAGCGGACTCGACGACCGGGACTGGCAGGATGCGCCCCCGCAGGCTTGCGGCGGGCGGGACGACTCGGGCCAGCTCGACGGTGGGGGGCGCCAGCGCGATCAGCAGCACAGCATGGGCCAGTAGCGACCAGCCGAACGCACGTAAAGGAAATCCCCTGAAATTCAAGGCGTTTTCCTCTCGCCACGGCGAACTTTTCATTGTCACAATGCTCTGATAGGCTAGCGAACGATTGTAAGGGAATGCAGTCCGACCAATGAGCGCATATCCTCTGATCCTTACCCTGGACCCGCATGGCGTGCCACACCGCTGGGTGACTTGGCAGCACGCCTGCTTCTACTATGCGAAGGACCTCGTGGCCTGGGCGATCGGCGAGAACAGTTTCGTCATCCACGGCGGACTGAACCGCATCACCGGGGAACGCTCGGAAATCCGCGCCAACAGCATCATCGCCATCAAGGGCCGCGCCCTCACCGGCGAGCAGTTCCGTCAGGTGCCGCCCCTCGACAACCGCGAACTGTTCCACCGCGACCGCCACATCTGCGCCTATTGCGGCGAGCGCCTGCCGAACCTGCGCCTGACGCGCGATCACATCAAGCCCGTCTCGCAGGGCGGCCGCGACATCTGGATGAACGTCGTCACCGCCTGCCGGCCCTGCAACCAGAGGAAGAGCGGCCGCACCCCCGAGGAGGCGCGCATGCAGCTGCTCTACGCGCCCTACGTGCCCAACAAGGCCGAGTACCTGATCCTCTCCAACCGCCAAATCCTCGCCGACCAGATGGACTTTCTGGCGCGCCACGTTCCCTCGCAGAGTCGCGTCAAGCTGTAAACTGCCGCGATGCAGCCAGTCAAAAGCCTCACGGCTTACCGCCCCTATTGGGCCAAGCGCTTCGGCGTTTCCCCCTTCCTGCCGACGTCCCGCGCCGAGATGGAAGCCCTCGGCTGGGACGAATGCGACGTCGTGCTCGTCACCGGCGACGCCTACATCGACCATCCGAGCTTCGGCATGGCGCTGATCGGCCGCCTGCTCGAAGCCCAGGGCTTCCGCGTCGGCATCATCGCCCAGCCGGACTGGACCTCGGCCGACGACTTCCGCCGCCTCGGCAAGCCGAAGCTCTACTTCGGCATCACCGCCGGCAACATGGACTCGATGGTCAACCGCTACACCGCCGACCGCAAGATCCGCTCCGACGACGCCTACACGCCGGACGCCGCGCCGAACAAGCGCCCCGACCACGCCGTCACCGTCTACGCCCAGCGCGCGCGCGAGGCCTTCAAGGACGTGCCCGTCGTCATCGGCGGCATCGAGGCGAGCCTGCGCCGCATCGCGCACTACGACTACTGGTCCGACACCGTGCGCCGCTCGGTGCTTGCCGACAGCAAGGCCGACCTGCTGCTGTTCGGCAACGCCGAGCGCGCACTGGTGGAACTGACGCACCGCCTCGCCAAGGGCGTGCCGGTCGAGCGGATCCGCGACCTGCGCGGCACGGCCTTCATGGCGCCGCCGGGCTGGCTGCCCGACGAAAGCTGGGCGGAGCTCGACGAGACCACGGCGCAGGAAGTCGGCGCTGACGGCACGGTGATCAAGTTCCAGCCGCGCGTCCCGCGCACGCAGACCGTGCTGCGCCTGCCCGCCTACGAGCAAGTGAAGAACGATCCGGTGCGCTACGCCCACGCCTCGCGCGTCTTCCATCTCGAATCGAATCCGGGCAACGCGCGCGCCCTGGTCCAGCGCCACGGCAACCGGGACGTCTGGCTTAACCCGCCGCCGATCCCGCTGACCACGGCGGAGATGGACCACATCTACGGCCTGCCCTACGCCCGCGCGCCGCACCCGAGCTACGGCGACGCCAGGATTCCCGCCTGGGAGATGATCCGCTTCTCGATCAACATCATGCGCGGCTGTTTCGGCGGCTGCACCTTCTGCTCGATCACCGAGCACGAGGGGCGCATCATCCAGAGCCGCTCGGAGGACTCGATCCTCCACGAGATCGAGGAAATCCGCGACAAGACCCCGGGCTTCACCGGCGTCATCTCCGACCTCGGCGGCCCGACCGCCAACATGTACCGCATGGCCTGCAAGGATGCGAAGATCGAGGCCGCCTGCCGGCGCCTGTCCTGCGTCTATCCGGACATCTGCGAGAACATGGGCACCGACCACGCGCCGCTGATCTCCCTCTACCGCAAGGCCAGGCGGATTCCAGGCGTCAAGCGCATCCTGATCGGCTCCGGCCTGCGCTACGACCTCGCGGTGCGCTCGCCCGAATACGTGCAGGAGCTCGTCTCCCATCACGTCGGCGGCTATCTCAAGATCGCGCCCGAGCACACCGAGACCGGCCCGCTGTCGAAGATGATGAAGCCGGGCATGGGCACTTACGACAAGTTCAAGGCCATGTTCGAGCGCGCCTCGAAGGCGGCGGGCAAGGAACAGTACCTGATCCCCTACTTCATCGCCGCGCATCCCGGCACCACCGACACCGACATGCTCGAACTCGCGCTCTGGCTCAAGCGCAACGGCTTCCGCCTCGACCAGGTGCAGACCTTCCTGCCCACGCCGCTCGCCATCGCCACCGGCATGTGGCATACCGGGAAAAACCCGCTCAAGCGCGTTTCCGCCAAATCGGAGGACGTCGCCGTGGTGCGCGGCGAGCGCCAGCGCAAATTGCAGAAGGCCTTCCTGCGCTACCACGACCCGAGGAACTGGCCGTTGCTGCGCGAGGCGCTCAAGGCGATGGGCCGCGCCGACCTGATCGGCAACGGCAAGAAGCATCTCGTCCCCGCCTGGCAGCCGGAGGGCACCGGCATGTCGACATGCGCGCGCGGGCCGAAAAAGTCGGCGCCGGCGGGACGGTGCGCGACACCGGCCAAGCCGCTGCGCAAAACGCGCCGCCCATGAAAAATGCCCCTCGCGGGGCATTTTTCGTCGAACGGAAAAACGACGCTCAGACGCAGCCGGTCGGCTTCGGCATGCCCGCGTAGCGCGCCGCCTGCTTGGCCGGCCCGTAGGGGAAAAGGTCGAACAGGTACTTCTTGTCCGAGAACTCCTCGCCCAGGTCGTTGCCGATCAGCTTGGTCATCGCGCGCAGGTTGGGCGCGGTGGCGTTCTCGGCGTAGTAGTCGCGAATCCAGTTGATCACCTGCCAGTGCTTCTCGCCGAGCTTCAGGTCGTCCTGCTGCGACAGCACGACCGCGACATCTTCCGACCAGTCTTCGAGATTCGCCAGGAAGCCCTCGGCGTCGGTTTCGATTTCCTTGCCATTCACGTTGATCATTTCTAAGTCCTCTCTGTTGGGATTGGGATGGGGTTGGGGGTAATTATTAGTTGATTAATTTTGTCGGGATTTTAGGCATACGACAAGTAATGGCAAATAAAATTTAACGGATATAGAACAAATTAAATTTATGCAGATCCGGCATCCCCAAATACGAAGGCCCCGCATCGCTGCGGGGCCTAAGGGCGGCCAGGGGAGGTGGTCCGGCCGCCGAGGGGGAGCAAAGGGTTCAGCAGCCTAGATAACGGCGCGAATCGGCGATGAATTTCTCGATCACGTTCGGTTGCATCAGATGTCCTCTCTGTTGTTATTGGAAGCACTGTTAGATAGATAGGGGCGCCGCCGCGAAGTTCTGCGGGCATTTGCAACAGGATGTTTCGCCAGCCCGGGCTTGCCCGGGCTCCCGCTCCGCGGGCCGGAAATAAAAAACCCGCAAACCGTCGCGGCTTGCGGGTTTCCGATTCTGGCGGAGAGGGTGTCCTCCCTCTTGAAATCCTAACGACGCCTAACTTATCCATATTCATACTTACATATCAGCGTGTTATACAGACAACCTATCCGACTTAATCCTTGACAATCCGTTGCAATCCGCAAATAATTTGTACGTTGAATTGTATGTTGCGAGGGTTTCCGATGGCGCGAAAGATCGATAGGCTAAGCCCCCTGCTTGTAGCAAAGACGACTAAGCCGGGCCTGTATTGCGATGGCGGCGGCCTAAACCTTCAGGTTGGCCCCACAGGGGGCAAGTCTTGGCTATTCCGATTCATGATTGACGGCAAGGCCGACCGCATGGGGCTAGGGCCGGTAAAGACCGTTTCTTTGACAGATGCCAGATCGAAAGCGAGTGATTACCGGAAGCTCTTGCTAGAGGGGAAGAATCCCAAAGATGAGCGAGCAGCCACGATTGCCGCCAACAAGATCGCCAATGCCCGGAAGATGACATTTCAGCAATGCGCCGAGGCGTACATCAAAGTCCATCGGCACGGCTGGAAGAACGAAAAGCACGTTACGCAATGGGAAAACACGCTGAGGGACTACGTGTATCCCGTCATGGGAAAGCTGCCGGTAAATACCATCGATACAGATTTAGTCATCAAATGTCTTTCCGACATCTGGACGAAAAAGACAGAGACTGCAACTCGCGTGAGAGGTCGAATCGAAACCATTCTGGATTGGGCAACGTCCAGCAAATATAGACAAGGCGAGAACCCGGCGAGATGGCGCGGGCATCTAAAAAACCTACTACCGGCCCCCAGAAAAGTAACCCCTGTAACA
>JANJVS010000069.1 GCA_024709955.1 Rhodocyclaceae bacterium | reverse complement strand
TAAGGAGGGAGCAACACCGCCATGCGGCCAAAAGCGCCCCGTCCCTCCGGGTTGCGTCCAAATGCGGCGTCCGCTTTGTCGCTCGGCTCGGCAAGGGGATGGGCCATTGCCTTCACCTCGCTTCGCGCGGCCATCCGCATTTGGACGCAACGCAGCTCGCCGACTGAATGAGAACAGGCCCTACGGCTTGAGATCGAGCACCGGCGTGTCGGCCCAGGCGTCGATGGGCCCGATCTCGACGAGGTTGTCGCGCACCGCGATCACCGCCACCTCGCTCAGGGCGATGAGGTTGGGACGGAAGGGCGAGCGCGTGGCGAACACGCCGGCCAACGGGCGATCCATGTCGCCGCGCGGATGCACCTGCAGCACCGAGCGCCGCTCCGGCGTGTCGTTGCGGTCGAACCACCAGAACACCTGCAGCGTGGGCAGCTTTTCCACGCCGAGCAGCGCCGGCTGGTAGCGCCTGTCGATCTCGATGAAGGTCTTCCCTTCGCGCTTCCTGATCCAGCCCACCGGCTGCATCGCGTAGGTGGGTGTCGCCTGGCTCGCATCCGCCGCCCTGGCCGGTGCCGCAGCGCCGGCGAGCGGCAGGGCGATGCAGAGGAACAGTGCGTGCAGACGGAATGGCGGGGCGGAAAACATGGCGTTCTTTCTGCGGGGGATGGCGTTGCGGATATTGTGCGCCATGCCATTGATGCAATGCCAAGAACTCGGCGCTCGCGGTACGGTGCGCGAGGCGATGTGACGCGTGTCACCGGCATGTCCGCCCTGCGGGGCTATGCTCGCCGCCGTTCCGTATCGCCAGGCTAACGCACCATGTCCCTCGTCATTCGCCCCGCAACCTCCGCCGACACCGACGCCATCGACGCGGTGACGCGCGCGGCCTTTCTCGATCACCCGCACAGCCGGCAGACCGAGCAGTTCATCGTCCGCGCCCTGCGCGCCGCCGGCGCGCTGGCGATTTCGCTGGTCGCCGTCGAGGACGGCCGCGTCGTCGGCCACATCGCGTTCTCGCCCGTGAGCGTGAGCGACGGCGCGCAAGGCTGGTACGGCGTCGGCCCGCTCTCCGTGGCGCCCGAGCGCCAGCGCCGCGGCATCGGCGGCGCCTTGGTCCGGGAAGGACTCGAACGGCTGCGCGCGCTCGGCGCGCAGGGCTGCGTGCTGGTCGGCGAGCCGGCCTACTACGGCCGCTTCGGCTTCGCCCACGATCCGGCGCTGCTGCTGGCGGGCGTGCCCGCGGAGTATTTCCTGGCATTGCGGCTTGGCGACGCGCCGGCCGGCGGCGCGGTTACGTTCCATGCCGCCTTCGCGGCCACGGGCTGAAAACTCGGCGCCGGCGGGACGGTGTTACGCCGCGCCGAAGCCGCGGATGCGCCGGCCGTCGCGCTTGGTGGGGCGGCCCTTGATGTCGGCGCCGGGCGTGGGGGCGAGCCGGCGCTGTTCGAGTTCGCGCGCGCGGCGTTCCTGGCTCGCCGCGGTTTCTTCGTAAAGCAGCCGCGCCTCCGGCGCCGGGCGGCGCTGGGGATTGAGGCCGCGCACGATCACGCTCCAGCGCTGCTCGCCGGCGACGATGTCGAGCTCGTCGCCCGGCTTGACCTCGCGCGCGGGCTTGGCGCGCTGGCCCTGCCAATGCACCCGGCCGGCATCGATGGCGTCGGCCGCAAGGGAGCGGGTCTTGAAGAAACGCGCGGCCCAGAGCCACTTGTCGAGGCGCTGGCCGGACGCGGAGGGCGCGGGCTTCGTCACGGGGAGAGCAGCTCCAGCACGAGCCGGGGCAGCGCGTTCGCCTGGGAGAGCATGGCGACGCCGGCCTGCTGCAGGATCTGGGCGCGGGTGAGGCGCGCGGTCTCCTCGGCGTAGTCGGCGTCGCGGATGCGCGCGCGCGCCGCGCTCATGTTCTCCGCGGTGGTCTGCAGGTTGGCGATGGATTGCTCGAAGCGGGATTGCAGCGCGCCGTAACGCACGCGCTGGGCATTCACGGCGGCGAGCGCGGAATCGACGATCGCCAGGGTGCGGGTGGCGGCATCCACGGTGCCGACGTCCATATTCACGACGGCCTGCAGCTGGGAGCTCTGGGGAGTGGTGGCGAGCAGGAACTGCGCGCCGCTGTCGGTGGCAGAGAAGGACTTGTCGGCGTCGAGCAGCAGCTGGCCGGTGATCCAGCTGCCGCTCACCGAGTTCCAGGTTTCGTTGGCGAAGTTCGCCGGCAGCGCCAGGGCACCGCCCAGGTTGTTCGCGTCGCCGTCGATCACCTTGGTGTCCGCCAGGCTGATGGCGGCGTCGGCGTTGTTGTTGACGAGGCGCAGGTCCTTGCCCTCGGCGTTGGTGAGCTGGAGGGCGTAGTTGAGGGTGGCGCCGTCGGTGCGCACCACCCGGGCGCTGAAGCCGGTCTTGGCGGCGACGTCGTTGAAGGCCTGGGCGGCGGCGGCGAGCTGCTCCTGGGTATTCACCGCGGCGCTGTCGAGGCTGCCGCCGGTGGTGAACGAGATGCTGGTGAACGCGGCGGGCGCGGTGTCCGGGGTCGTGTCCGTGGAGAGCAGGAAGGAATACGTGGTGTTCTGCATGAAGCCGGCGTTGAGTCCGCCGCCGCCGTCGGCCCCGGCGCCGAGCACGAAGGAGGTGAGCGCCGTGGCGCGCACGCCGGTGCCCGCCGCGTTGATCGCGGCGGCCACCCGCTCGGCGCTGCTGCTGGCCTTGTATTCGATGCGGTGCGAGCCGCTGGCGGTGTGCAGGGTGATCGTGTTGTCGGCGATGATCGGCGACTGGTCCACCGGCAGGAAGGGGTGGGAGGCGCCGAACTGGGTGAGGCGCGCGCCCTCGGCCGAGCCGCGCACCAGGTCGCCGGGGCCCTCGGCCCGGTAGACCGCCTGGCCGCCGATGCGGTGGCTGCCGTAGGCGTGCGCCTGGAAGTTGCCCGAGGTGGCGACGATGGTCTGGTTGGCGTTGGCGCCGACCTGGAACTGGGCGGCGGAGAAGGAGCCGTCGAGCAGTTTCTGGCCGTTGAATTCGGTGGTGGTGGCGATGCGCTGCAGTTCCTGGGAGA
>JANJVS010000019.1 GCA_024709955.1 Rhodocyclaceae bacterium | reverse complement strand
CCCCCCCCTCCACAATGCAATACGCAATTATGCATATATACTAATATATACACGCAAATCAGCCAGGCGTTGTTGGCATTGGGTTTTGTCTGGACAACTGCATATGCACCGACAAACACCTGCTGAAGGAAGTGGTGAGCTACTACCAGGGGGCATCCGCGGCCTATCGCAGCGGCGCGCTGTGCCTGCATTAGGCCGCGGCACCGTCCTGCCAGCGCCGACTTTCGGATCAGCGGATGCGCAGGCGCTGGTTGTGGCTACGGCCGCTGCGCCTGACTTCGGCTCGCGCCGATTCAGCCTGCGCCGCAATCAACGCTTACCGAATTCGAGGATATTGATTGTGGCTGCGGCCGCTGCGCTTAACTTCGGCTCGCGCCGATTTAGCCTGCGCCGCAACCAGCGCACCGACCACGGCGCGTTTCATCAGCGAATGCGCAGGCGCTGGTTGTCCAGACACTTCATCAGTTCGCCGCTAACAGAGCGCAGGCGCTGGTTGAGCAGCATCAGCAGCTCCATGAGGATCTTCACGCCGATGCGCGGCTCCTCGGCGACGACGCGGGTGAGGGATTCGCGGTCGAGCACGGCGAACAGGGCGGGTTCGAGGGTGATGCAGCTGGCGAAGCGCGGCTCGCCGTCGATCAGGGACATCTCGCCGAGAGTCTTGCCCGGCCCGGCGACGGCCAGGCGCTGCGGCAGGCCGCGCGGGTCGAGCTTGATGATTTCCAGGCTGCCGTCGATCACCAGCAGCATGAAGTCGCCGGCGTCGCCCTCGCGGATGATCTCGGCGCCGATGTCGGCGCGGTAACAGCGCAGGTAGCGCGCCAGCCCGTCGATCTCGGCGCGCTCGAAATCCTCGAACAGGCGGATGTGCTCGATGATTTCGAGGATCCGATCGACGAAGCCCGTCGCGTCGCCGAGCGGCTCGCAGGCGGCGAAGGGATCGGGGGCTGCGGCAAGGTTCATGTCTCGACCCGAAGGAATGACAGGTCCATTATGCCAGCAGCCGCGCCGCGGGGCCAGGCGGGCGGGCGCCCGCCGCGGCGGACCGTCAGCGCGCGGCGAGCGCGAGGCGGCGCTGCCGCACCGCCTCGGCCAGCTGGTCGAGCACGGCCACCGTGTCCTCCCAGCCGATGCAGGCGTCGGTGATCGACACGCCGTGGTCGAGGGCGATGCCGGGGCGCAGGTCCTGGCGGCCCTCCTTGAGGTGGGACTCGATCATCACGCCGAAGATGCGGTCCTCGCCGGCGGCGAGCTGGGCGGCGACGTCGGCGGACACCTCCATCTGGCGCTTGTAGTCCTTGCGGCTGTTGCCGTGGGAGAAATCCACCATCACGCGCGCCGCGAGGCCCGACTTGCCAAGCTCGGTGCAGGCGGCGTCGACGCTGGCGGCGTCGTAGTTCGGCTGCTTGCCGCCGCGCAGGATGACATGGCAGTCCTCGTTGCCGTTGGTCGAGACGATGGCCGAGTGGCCGGCCTTGGTGACCGAGAGGAAATGGTGCGGCGACTGGGCGGCGCGGATCGCGTCCACGGCGATCTTGATGTTGCCGTCGGTGCCGTTCTTGAAGCCGACCGGGCACGACAGGCCGGAGGCCAGCTCGCGGTGCACCTGCGACTCGGTGGTGCGCGCGCCGATGGCGCCCCAGCTGATGAGGTCGGCGGTGTATTGCGGCGTGATGGTGTCGAGGAACTCCGTCGCGCAGGGCAGGCCCATCTCGGTGAGCTCCCAGAGCAGGCGGCGGGCGAGGCGCAGGCCCTCGTTGATCTTGAAGCTGCCGTCCATGCGCGGGTCGTTGATCAGGCCTTTCCAGCCCACCGTGGTGCGCGGCTTCTCGAAATAGACGCGCATCAGGATCACCAGGTCGGCGGCATGACGGTCGCGCTCGGCCTTGAGGCGGCGCGCGTACTCCATGGCCTGATCGAAGTCGTGGATCGAGCAGGGGCCGACCACGGCCAGCAGCCGATCGTCGGCGCCGTGCAGGATGCGGTGGATCGCGGCGCGCGCCTCGAAGGTGGTCGTCGCGGCGGGCTCGGTGGCGGGAAACTCGCGCAGGACATGGCCCGGCGGGGAGAGTTCCTTGATTTCGCGGATGCGGACGTCGTCGACGATGTGCTTCATGGTGGCTGCCCGGAACGTGGGAAAGAGGGCGATTTTACCGCAGTGCGGCATTTTGCCCGCCGGCGCGACCGCCTATTTTCCGTCACGGTCATAAGCGCGGATTATCTGGATCGTCATAGAACCGCTTGCCGGCGCGGACGGGCGCCGATATGCTGCGGCGGTCCACCAGGGGGATACCCATGCTCAGTTCAGAACTCCGCGGCCTGCTCTCCGCCAGCCGGCTGTTCCAGCAGGCCGACCTCGCCGCGGTCGAGGCGCTGCTGGGCGGCTGCGTGCGCCACCAGCTGATGCCAGGCGACACGCTGATCGAGGCCGGCGCGCGCAACGCCACGCTCTACCTGGTGCTCTCCGGCGAGCTGCGCGTCTATGCCGGCGGACGCGACCTGCCGGCCAATGCCATGCTCGGCCCCGGCGACTGCGCCGGCGAGATGTCGCTGATCGACGGCTACAGTGCCTCGGCCCTGGTGCTCGCCGCCGCGCCGACCGAGCTGCTCGCCATCCCCCACGAGCGCATGTGGGAACTGCTCGACGCGGTGCCCCTGGTGGCGCGCAACCTGCTCGCCATCATGTCCGGCCGGCTGCGCAACAACAACCTCACCCTGGTGACCAGCCAGAGCCGCAGCCTCGAATTCGAACAGGCCGGCAGCGTCGACACCCTCACCGGACTGCACAACCGGCGCTGGATCGAGGAATCATTCATGCGCCTGATCCGCCGCTGCCGCCTCGACGGCGCGCCCCTCTGCCTGGTGATGGCCGACGTGGATCTGCTCGCCGACGTCAATGACCGCAACGGCCTGCTCACCGGCGACAACGTGCTGCGCCGCATCGCCCGCTGCCTGGCGGAATCCCTGCGGCCGCAGGACCTGCTCGGCCGCTACGGCGGCGACGAATTCGCCATCCTGCTGCCGCAGACGCCGCTGCCCGAGGCCCGGGCCATCGCCGCCCGCCTCTGCGCCGCGGTCGCCGCCGCCGGCATCGTCGTCCCGCCCGCCAAGAACGCCCGCACGCTCTCCTGCGGCGTCGCGCCGGTCGGGACCGAGGACGATCTGACCGGCGTGTTCACCCGCGCCGAGCGCGCCCTCCTGCAAGCCAAGGCCAACGGGCGCAACCGCGTCGAGGTAGGCGGCTAGCGTCTTTCCTCCGGAGATCCGAACGTGTCAATCCCCCACCGGCCCCCGCCGGCGCGCCCGCCCGTTGCCCGGGGCGCCCTGCTGTCCCTGCTCGCCTGCCTGCTGCCCGCCGCCGTCGCCGCCGAGACATCCCCGTTCAGCTTCGGGGGCGAGATTTCCCTGGGCACCGCCGTGCGCACCGAGGGTCGCGACGCCGGCCTGATCGTCTCCGGCAACGCCGCCGCCGCGGGCGTCGCGGGCCATGCCGCCGCCGGTCGCAACCAGGACGACGGCAATCTCAACTACGCGCGCGGCGACCGCGTCGCCACGGTGCTCAAGGGTCTGTTCGCCGCCGAGCTCCGGCTCCCCGGCGGCGGCGCCCGGCTGCGCCTCAAGGCCTGGCACGACGCCACCCTCGCCCACGGCGACGTGCCCTGGGGCAACGTGGCCAACGGCTTCGCCGCCGACCGCCCCCTGAGCGACGCCGGCTTCTCGCGGCGCGCGCGCTTCTCCGGCATCGTCGCCGAGGACGCCTATGTGCATGGTGAATTCGCGCCCGGCGGCCGGCCCCTGCACGTGCGCCTCGGCTGGCAGACCCTCGACTGGGGCAGCCGCTCCACCATCCCCGGCGGCCTCGCCGCGGTGATGCCCATCGACTTCTCGGCGGCGCGCCGGCCCGGCGCCACGGCGGAGGAAACCGCCATCGCGATCCCGGCCCTGTTCGCGCGCCTGGACCTCGACGCACTTTCCAGCGTCGAGGGCTTCTACCAGTTCGGCTTCCGACCCAACGAGCTGCAGGGCTGCGGCACCTTCTTCTCCATCGCCGACTACGCGGCCGAAGGCTGCGACAAGATCATGCTCGCCGCGAACGGCCTGCCCAGCGACCGCGCCCTGCTCGCCGCCGGCAGCTACGTCGGCCGCGCCGACGACCGCTCACCCCGCGACGGCGGCCAGTTCGGCGTCGGCTTCGCGCGCACCCTGCCGGCGCTCGGCACCCGCTTCGCGCTGCACGCCAGCCGCTACCACGGCCGCATGCCGATGTACGGCGCCGTCAAGGCCAGCAACCCGGGCGGCGCGCCGATCACCCCGCCCTTCGGCCCCGGCGACGCCCGCTACTTCGCCGAATACCCCGAGGACATCGCCAGCTACAGCCTGAGCTTCGCCAGCCGCCTGCCGGGCATCGCGCTGATGGGCGAGCTCACCCACCGGCCCAACCAGCCGGTGCAGCTCAGCACCATCGACCTGCTCTACGCCTTCACCTCGAACACCCTGCCGACGCCGCTGCGCGCCGACGAGCAGGCGACCCCCGCCGGCGGCCGCTATTCCGGCTACGACCGCCTCAAGGTCACCCATTTCGCCCTCGGCGCCGCCAAGCCGCTGCCGGGCCTGCTCGGCGCCGCCGCAGCCAGCCTCGCCGGCGAGATCGGCGCCAAGTTCGTCCATGACCTGCCCGATCCCGCGCGGCGGCGCTACGGCCGCTCCGATGCCTTCGGCCAGAGCGCCTTCGCCGGGACCGGCCTCGCCAGCCCCGGCATCGCCAACGCCGGCAGCGACGGCTACGTCACGGACGCCTCCTGGGGCTATCGCGTCAAGTTCTCCCTGGCCTACCGCGGCGTCGCCCCCGGCCTCGACCTGCTGCCTTCCCTCGCCTTCGTGCATGACGTCGAGGGCTGGTCGCCCGACGGCGTCTTCAGCGCGGGCCGCAAGATCGCCGTCCTCGCCCTGCGCGGCGAATACCGCCAGGACTGGTACGGCGAGCTCGCCCTCCACGCCATGGCCGCCGGCCACTCCTTCAACGCCGGCGACCGCGGCTACGCCAGCGCCGTCGTCGGCATGAAGTTCTAAGCCCGCTGGCCCGGCCGTCCGTGCCTAGGCAATTGGTAATACACTCCAACCCGCCGGCGCGGTGTGATGCGCAGCGCGGCGGCCAATCTGGGGGATGGCGGTGAAGGATGGAGGGGACTTTTCGCTGCAGGGCTACCTTTATGCCCTCGTCGGCGTCGTCGCGCTGGCGCTGGCGGGCATGCTCGGCTTCACGCTGTATTCCGACTACCGGAATGCCGTCGCGCACGAGCAGGCTCGCATCGCCACCCTCTCCCGCCTGATCGCCAACAACGCAGCGGGAATCCTCGAACGCAACCGGGACCGGCTCGCCCGGCTGGCGCGGCGACCAGCCATCCAGGCCATGGACGCCGGGAAATGCGACCGCATTCTCACCGACTTCCGCGACATCTTTCCCGAATTCGCCAACCTGGCGACCATCGACCTGAGCGGCCTGGCGCCCTGCTCCGGCGTGCCGCAGCCGGGGGGCAAGCCGGTTTCGGTGGTGCAGACCGAATGGTTCAAACGCGCCATGGCGCAGCAGCGCTTCATCGTCGGCAAGCCCTTCATCGGGCCGATCACGGGACGCCTGGTGTCGGTCCTGGTGGAACCGGTCAGGAACGACGGGGGGGAATTGCTCGGCTTTCTCGGGCTGCCGCTGGACCTGGAGCGTTTCAGCCTGCGCATCGCCGAGGAAACGCTGCCCGAGGGCACGCGCTTCGGCCTGATTTCCGCCGATGGCACGCTGATCTGGCGCAACGTCGATCCGGAACGGCTCATCGGCAAGGACATCGGCGCCTTTCCCACCGCGCGCCAGGGCCTGGCGCTCAGGGACGGCCAGTTCGAGGCGGCCGGCACGGACGGCGAGGCGCGCTATCACGCCGTCGCCGCGGTGCCGCAGGCCGACTGGATCGCCTTCATGACCGTGCCGACCCGGACGATCACGCACCCGGTGCGCATCGCGGCGCTGCAGCACGCCGCCATCGGCCTCGTTGCCCTCGGCGTCATCGCCATCCTGCTGATGTTCCTGCTGCGCCGCATCCGCCAGGCCGAACTCGACCTGCTCCACGCCAGGGATGCCGCCGAGGCCGCCAGCCGCGCCAAGAGCACCTTCCTCGCCAACATGAGCCACGAACTGCGCACCCCCATGAACGGCATCATGGGCATGGCCGAGCTGGCCCTGCGCCATGCCGGCGAGCCGAAGCTGCGCAATCAGCTGACCAAGATCACCCTGGCCTCCAAGCACCTGCTCGGCGTCATCAACGACATCCTCGACATCTCCAAAATCGAGGCCGAGCGCCTCAGCCTCGAACATGTGCAGTTCAAGCTCGGCGAGGTGCTGGAAAATCTCAGGAGCCTGGTCGGCCACAAGGCCGCCGAGAAGGGCCTGGAACTGCGCTTCGAACTGCCTGCGGACATCGCCGGCCTGTCGCTGCGGGGCGATCCCCTGCGGCTGGGCCAGATCCTCCTCAATCTCGCCGGCAACGCCCTTAAGTTCACCGCGAGCGGCGGCGTGGCGATTCTCGTCAGCCGGGTGGCGGACGGCGCGGACGACGTGCTACTGCGCGTCGAAGTGCGCGACACCGGCATCGGCATCGCCGCTGCGGATCGGGAACGGCTGTTCACCGCCTTCGAGCAGGCCGACGGCTCGATGACCCGCAAGTACGGCGGCACCGGCCTGGGGCTCGCCATCAGCAAGCGCCTTGTCGGGATGATGGGCGGCGAAATCGGCGTCGAGAGCGCGGTCGGCCAGGGCAGCAGCTTCTGGTTCACCGTGCGACTGGCCAAGGCCACACCCACCGTCTCGCCAGCGCCGACTTTTACCGACGCCAGCGCCGAGGAACGCCTCAGGGCCTGCTTCCCGCACGCGCGCATCCTGCTCGCCGAGGACGAGCCGATCAATCAGGAGGTCTCGCGCGGGCTGCTGGAGGACGTCGGCCTGAGCGTCGACCTAGCCGAGGATGGCGCCGAAGCCGTGGCGCTCGCCGGCCAGAACCGCTACGACCTGATCCTGATGGACATGCAGATGCCCAACCTCAACGGCGTCGACGCGACGCGCGCGATCCGGGAGATCGGGCTGAACGCCCGCACGCCGATCCTGGCCATGACGGCGAACGCCTTCGAGGAAGACCGCCAGCGCTGCCTCGACGCCGGCATGAACGACCACATCGCCAAGCCCATCGATCCGGACCGCCTGTTCGAGGCGCTGCTGAAGTGGCTGACGGCCGCTGCGGCGAGCTCCGTGCCGCCGGACTGATCAGCCCGAGCCACCCACCGTCAGGCCGTCGATCTTCACCGTCGGCAGGCCGACGCCGACCGTCTTCCGACTCAACCCGACAATGGTGGCTGCATGGAAACCGGCGGCGTTGTTTCTGTTTCTTGAGAGCGAACCAGAAAGTCGGCGCCGGCGGGACGGTGAGTCGGTCGCGCACCGCGTCCACCAGCGAAAGCGCCGGGAGAAAGTGGACTTCCGCCAACCATGCGCATACCATGCGCACAGGAGATATTTCATGCAAACCACCGGCAATCCGCAAGCACCGAAACGGCCTGTCAATCTGACCTTGAGCGAGGCCAATGTCGAGCAGGCCCGACGTTTCACCAGGAACCTTTCCGCCACGGTCGACCGCCTGCTCGCCGACTTCGTCGCCCAGGAGACCGCCGCGCGCGAGGAGAAACAACGACTCTATGAGCGCGTGGCCGAAGCCTGGAACGCGTTCGAAACCACCCATGGATCGTTTGCCGACGAGCACTCGACCCTATGAGCCAGTTCGACGTCCATCGCAACACCGGCCGCAATTCGTCGGTCATACCCTACGTCGTCGTGGTGCAGTCGGCGGTCTTCGACAAGCTGAAACGCCGGATCGTGGTGCCCCTCGTGGTCATCGACCGTGCAAAGCTCCCTCCTTCCGCGCTCAATCCGGTATTCGCGGTCGCGGGCAGCGAAGTAACCCTCAATCCCCTGGAAATCGTTTCCGTGGCCGTCGAAGCCCTGGGAGAGCGGGTAGGTTCCCTGGCCGATGAAGGCGATGCGATCGTCGCCGCGCTGGACGAGGTCTTTACCCGCGCCTGGGGCTGATCGAAAAAGTCGGCGCTGGCGAAACGGTGAATCGCGACGGAACGCAGTCAAAGCAGCTTTTCCGCCGGGCCGTCCCCAAGGAAAAGCGGCACGCGGCAAAGCCGCAATCCGCGCCAAACGACCGATCAACCCTCCCCGTAACCCACGCGCGCGGCGCGCATCAAGTCTCCCCGCCCTTGAGGGTGGGGCTGGGGGTGGGTGGGCTTATTTCCCCGTGCCGCCGACCGTCAGGCCGTCGATCTTCACCGTCGGCTGGCCGACGCCGACCGGCACGCTCTGGCCGTCCTTGCCGCAGGTGCCGACGCCGGGATCGAGGGCAAGGTCGTTGCCGATCATCGAGACGCGCGTCAGCACGTCCGGGCCGTTGCCGATCAGCGTCGCGCCGCGCACCGGCTGGGTGATCCGGCCGTCCTCGATCAGGTAGGCCTCGGCGGCGGAGAAGACGAACTTGCCGCTGGTGATATCCACCTGGCCGCCGCCGAAGTTGGCGGCGTAGAGGCCCTTCTTGACCGAGGCGATGATCTCGGCCGGGTCCTTGTCGCCGGCCAGCATCGTGGTGTTGGTCATGCGCGGCAGCGGCACATGGGCGAAGGATTCGCGCCGGCCGTTGCCGGTCGGCGCCACGCCCATCAGGCGCGCGTTGAGGCTGTCCTGCAGATAGCCGACCAGCACGCCGTCCTCGATCAGCACGGTGCGCTGGGTCGGGTTGCCCTCGTCGTCGATGGAGAGCGAGCCGCGCCGGTGCGGGATGGTGCCGTCGTCCACCACCGTGACGCCCTTGGCGGCGACGCGCTGCCCGACGCGGCCGGAGAAGGCCGAGCTGCCCTTGCGGTTGAAGTCGCCCTCCAGGCCGTGGCCGATCGCCTCGTGCAGCAGGATGCCGGGCCAGCCGCTGCCGAGCACCACGGTCATCTCGCCGGCCGGGGCAGGCTTGGCGGCGAGGTTGACGCGCGCCTGGTGGATGGCTTTCTCGGCGTAGTCGGCGAGGATCGCGTCGGTGAAATAGCCGTAGTCGAAGCGCCCGCCGCCACCGGCGGAGCCCTGCTCGCGGCGGCCGTCCTCTTCCATGATGACGGTGATCGAGACGCGGGACAACGGCCGCACGTCGGCAGCCATGTGGCCGTCGGAACGCGCGACGAGGATGGTCTCCCAGCTGCCGGCGATGTGCGCCATGACCTGGGTGACGCGCGGATCGGCGGCGCGCGCCAGGCTTTCGAGGCGCTCCAGCAGGCTCACCTTGGCCGCGTCGGCCAGCGAGCCGATCGGGTCGTCCTGGACGTAGAGCGCCGGCACCACGCGACCGGCCAGCATCGGCAGGCGCCCGTCGCCGCCCGCCGCCGCGATGGCGCGCGTCGCGCGCGCGGCGTCGAGCAGCGCCGGCAGGCTGATGTCGTCCGAATAGGCGAAGGCGGTCTTCTCGCCGCTGACGGCGCGCACGCCGACGCCCTGCTCGATATTGAAGCTGCCCGACTTGACGATGCCTTCCTCCAGGCTCCAGGCCTCGGAGCGCGCGAACTGGAAGTAGAGGTCGGCGGCGTCGAGGCGGTGGCCGAACATCTCGCCGAACACGCCGGAGAGCCGCGCGGGCGTCAGGTCGTAGGGCGTCAGCAGGTGGCGCTCGGCGGTCTGGAAGTGGAGATCGTTGGTCATGGCTCGGGGTCCGGGGTTGGGGGCGCCGGCACCGTCTCGCCGGCGCCGACTTTTCTCATATGGGGACGAGTTTACAGTCTTCTATGGCGCAGGGCCGGCAGGCTGGCGCGCACCGCGGCGATGCGCGCCGGGTCGAGCGCGGCGGCGACCACGCCCTCGCCGTATTCCATGCGCGCGAGGATCTCGCCCCAGGGGTCGACGATCATGCTGTTGCCGTGGGTCATGCGCCCGCTCGGGTGACGCCCGCCCTGCGCCGTCGCGAGCAGGTAGCACTGGTTCTCGACGGCGCGCGCGCGCAGCAGCGTCTCCCAGTGGGCGCGGCCGGTGGTGTCGGTGAAGGCGGCGGGCAGCACGACGAGGTCGAGCGGCTCCTTCTCGCCCATGGCGCGGAACAGCTCGGGGAAGCGCAGGTCGTAGCAGATCGCCAGCCCGACGCGCAGGCCATCCAGTTCGAAGACCACCGGCGCCGGCGGGCCGGCCTCGATGGTCTCCGCCTCGTCGTAGCACTCCTCGCCCTTCCTGAAGCCGAACAGGTGGATCTTGTCGTAGCGCGCGACACGCCGGCCGGCGGGATCGAACACCAGGCAGGCGTTGCGCTGCTTGGCCGGGTCGTCCGCCGCCAGCGGCAGCGTGCCGCCGACCAGCCAGACGCCGTGGCGCGCGGCGGCGGCGGCGAGGAAGTCCTGCACCGGGCCGGCGCCGTCGGCCTCGCGCACGGCGAGCCGGTCGGCGTCGCTGGCGCTGATGATCGGGAAATACTCCGGCAGCGCGACGAGCCGCGCCCCCTGGTCGGCGGCCTCCGCGATCAGGCGCGCGGCGGTGGCGAGATTGGGCGCGACCTCCGGACCGGAGATCATCTGCACGGCGGCGATTTTCAGGTTCATGGCGGCGGGGCTTTCGTTTCGGCGGGCGGCTTGCCCGACAGCTTCTCGACCTTCGGCTCGCTCCAGCCGCCGGTCACGGCGTACTCGTAGGCGAAGGCCTGGTCGAGGGGATCGTCGAGCACCTTCTGCGCCACCCAGGCGACGGCGCCCGCCACCGGGTGGGCGATCATCGCGCCGACGGCGATGGATTCGCCGAGGGCCGGCTGCACGCGCACCTTGAGATCCTGGGTCTCGGCGACCAGATTCACCTGGCCGGAGAGCGCCACCTTGGCCGCCGGGCCGCGGATGCGCAGGTTGTCGGTGCGCATCAGGCCGCGCTCGATGTTGGCCGTGCCGGCGATGGCGTCGAAGGCGAAACCCTCGCTGAAGATGTCGCGGAAATCAAGGGTGATGCGGCGCGGCAACGACTGCAGCGAGAGCACGCCGAGCAGGCGGCCGACCCCCGGTTCGAGCTTCTTGAACTGGCCCTTCTCGGCGTCGAGCTTGAGCTGGCCGGAAAGGCTTTCCAAGTCGAGGGCGAAGGGCGCGCCGGCCCAGGCAAGCTTGCCCTCGAGGCGCGCCGCGCCACGCCGCACGGCGTCGGGCTGGCCGAGGCGGTCGAGCAGCTTCTCGGCGTCGCTGACGTCGAGCTTGAAGTCGAGGAGGGTCTCCGGCGCCGTGGCGCTCGGCCGCCAGCGCCCCTCGCCGCTCAGGCGCGCGGCCTCGTTCCTCACCTCCACCTTGGCCTGCCAGGCGGCCGCGCGGTTCTCGGCGGCGACATGCACCTCGCCGAGGGCCATGTCGCGGATGCGCAGATCGTCGATCGCCAGGTCGACGGCGGGCAGTTCCCGGGTGCCGTCGACGGATTCCGCGGCCGCCTCCGCCGCGCGGTCGCTGGCCGGCAGGGTCAGGCGCGCCAGGCGGCCGGCGATGCGGCCGGCGCCGGCGCCGTCCCAGCTCAGTTGGCCCTGGGCCTCGCGGCTGTCGATGGCGAAGCGCCAGCGCGCATCGGCGCGGGTCGCGTTGAGGCGCACGTCGTGGAAGTCGCGATCGAGCAGTCGCACCGTCGTCCCCCGCAGTTCGATGGCATCGAGGGGAAGGACGGGGGACGCCTTGCCGTCGCCATTGCCGTTGGCGGCGAGCAGCGCGCGCCAGGCATCCGCATCGATTGCCGGCTGGGCGACGGCGAGGGTCACGCCGCGCGGCGGCAGGGCGGCACCGGACTTCACCGCCTCGCGGCCGACGGCGACGCGGCCGCGCCAAGCATCGCCGACCTGCAGCAGGCGCAGGGAGAGGCCGGAGCCGAGGCTGCCGCTCCAGTCGTCGCCGCGCGCGTCGATGCGGCCATCGAGCCGCAACGGCATGGCCTCGCGCGCCGACTTGTTGAAGGGTTCGGGCAGGCTCGACGACAGGCCTTCGAGGGAGGATTCGACGCGTACCTCGGCACCGGGCTTCTTCACGGTGACGTTGGCACGCCAGGGAGTCTCGCCGGAAAGATGGTCGAAGGCGCGCAGGCCGTATTCCTGGCGCAGCGCCTGGGCCGTCAGCGTGCCGGCGGCGGCGATCTTCACCGCGCCGCCGGGGGCGGAGGCCACCTCCAGCGCCAGCGGCGCGCCGAACAGGAGCGCGCGCAGGTTCTTCGCCTGCAGGCGGTCGGCGGTGAAGTTGAACTCGCCCTGGGCGGCGGTGAAGGGCGGCAGCTCGGGCCGCACGCGCAGCTGGTTGTCGGCGAAGCGGAAGCGCCCCTGCACCTGGGTGTCGGCGACGCGGCGCAAGGGCATGGTCAGCCTGAGTTCGAGCTCGCCCTTGCCCTGCGCGCTCATCGGCCGGGTGAAATGGTCGATGCGCTCGCCCACCGGGCTGGCCTCGATGAAGTCGAGGAACTGCTGGGTCGCGCCCTGCGCCTTGCCGCTCACGAGGAGGATCTCCTCCGGCGCGTCGAGGTCGGCGATCTCGGCGCGCACGTCGGCGAGCGCCACGCCCATGATCTTGGCGCGCTGGCCACGGATCGTCATGCGCACGCCCTCGAACAGCAGGTCGCCGTCGATCTCGGTCATGCGCGGCCAGCCCGGCGCGAAGTTCAGCGTCGCGCCCTGGATGCCGCCCTTGACCTGGAAGATGCCGCCCTTGCCGTCGCGGAAAGGAAATTGCGCCAGCGGCCCCTTGAGCCGCAGGGTCGCGCTCTCGGAACGGCCGCCGACGATGCCGGCGCGCAGCCAGTCGCGCGCGTCCTTGTTCACCACCAGCGGCAGGTAGCGCCAGACGGCGTTGCCGGCGGCGTTGGTCAGCTTGGCGGTGAGATCGATCTCGCCGGGACCCTGGCCGGTGTAGCGGTAGCGGCCGACGACTTCACCGTGGGCGTCGTGGTTCTGGAAGGCGATGCGCGACAGCAGCAGATCCACCTCCGCGCCGCGGGCCTGCCAGCCGGTCTCGGCCGTCAAGCTGGCGAGGGTCAGCGTCGGCTCGGGGAACACCGCCGGCAGCTCGATCTTCAGATTCCGGCTGTCGAGCCTGACGGTGCCGGCGCGCTCGTCGCCTTCCAGGCTGCCGGAGAGGCCGGCGAAGCCCGGCAGCTCCTGGTGCGCGGCCAGCGCCAGACCGTCGAAATGGCCCTTGACCCGCCAGCCCGCCGGCGCCTCCACCGGACCGCGCCAGCTCAGTTGCAGGTCGGCGAGGCGGCCGTGCGGCGCGAAGTCCTTGAGCTGCCGATGCACGTCCGGCGGCAGGGGCAGTCGGCTCGCCAGCGCGGCCAGCGCGCCGAGGTCGAGCCCGTTGGCGCGGAACTCGCCGCCCTCGCGGCGGCCGCCGATATCGAGCTGCAGGCGCGCATCGGTGGGCGCCACCTCGATGCCGTCGTGGGTCGCCAGTTCGAGGCGCTTGATCTCGCCGACATAGCCCTTGGCGCTGCCGCGCGCGAGCAGGCGGCCGTGCAGATGCTTGAGCTCCAGGGCCGGCAGGTCGGAGCGCAGGCGCGTCGCCACATCGGCGAGGCGCAGATCGGCGGTGATGCCGGTCGGCAACAGGTTCTCGAAGGAGAACCAGAGGCGCAGGCCGCCATTGCCGCGCTTGAGTTCCAGAGGCGCGTCGAACCAGGGCAGCCAGGCCGCCAGATCCACCTGTTCGACGTCGGCGTAGAGCTCGCCGCGCCAGCGCGCCGGATCGGCCGGATCGTCGCCCTCCAGGTTGCCGCGCAGGTCGAGCCGCGAGGCCAGGCGCGCGTCGGGCACCGCGACCAGGCCGAAGCTGTGGTGGCGGCCGGCGTTGCGCAAGTCCAGGTTCAGGCGGCGCAATTCGAGCGGCGGCGCGCCGCGCAGCTCGTCGTGCCAGGTCAGGCTGGCGTCGCGCACGACGATGCGGCCCTGGGCCAGCAGCCAGTCGGCGAAGCCGCCCTCGCCTTCGCCCCCGACCGGCAGGCCGGCGACGAACAGCGCCCCGGCGGGATCGCGGCGGATGTCGAGGGCCGGCGCGGCAATTTCGAGGCGGTGCAGGTGCAGGCCGAAACGCCAGAGGGAGGACCAGCCCACCTCGGCGACGACGCGGTCGAAGCCCAGCGCCGGCCGGCCGGCGCGGTCGTGGATGCGCAGGCCCTCGATGGCAAGGCGCGGGTGCAGGCCGGGCCACTCGGCCGACAGCGCGCCGATCTTCACCGGCAGGCCGATGGCGGCGGACAGCTCGCGCTCGACGCGTTCGCGCTGGCCGGCGATCTCCGGCAGGACGAAATGACGGCCGACCAGGATCAGCAGCGCGGCGGCGAAATAGGCCAGCAGCAGCAGGCGCCCGCCCCAGACGAGGAGCGGCCGCAGGACGGGGCGGACGGAGGAGGCGGGGGGCGTGGCGGGCAACGGGAACTTCGCGGTGGAAGGCTAGAATGCGGCGATCGGAATGGGGCGTTTTTCTTCAAGCGACGGCGGGCCCTTTTCACTGGACCGGCGGCCAGCCGGTTGGTTCCTGCCGCCCGGAACAGGACCGACGCCGGATTTTAATGGCTTGGGCAGGCATTCCGCGTCCTTGCGGCGCATTTATGGGGATAACGAGGGGGAAACGGCTTTGGCATCGAAGGCAACGACGTTCGGCGGTCTCATCGGCATCGCCTGGCTGATGTCGCACGGCCCGGCCCTGGCCGGTGATACGGTGACCATCGGCGCCTTGAACTTCCCGCGCGCCACGATAACGGTGGATGGCGCCGGCGCCGACTGGGCGGGCATCGCGCCGCTGATCGACGATCCCGTGGAGTCGGCGGAAGCCGGGGCGCAAATTCCGCCGGGCCAGGACATCACGGCGGTCTATGTGGCCGCCGACGACGCTTACGTCTATTGGCGCATCGACCTTGCCGGCGCGTACCAGGTTTCCGCCATCGACATGAATGCCGGCCCGACGATCGACTTCGACAATGGCCAGGATGCGCCGGACGGCACGGCGGCGCGACTCCAGGCGCGCGTCTGGGAATCGGCCGCATTCGACGATCCAAGCAATTTCGGCGTCGTCTTCAAATGGTACGGCGCGACCGAGGTTCCCTACGACCAGCGCCCCGCCGGGTATGGGCTGATCGCGGGCAACATCGCCGAGATGCGCATCCCGCGCGGCGCCTTCACCGACGTCGATCTCCGGCGCGTTTCCGCCCATTACTACATCGGCAATGGCCAGGCCAGCGACACCACCGTCGATGGGGACGATACCGACGACGGCGCGACGCCGGAGCCGGGCCCGTCGCCGGACGACTTCGCCTTCGATTTCACCCCCGTCACCGCCGTGACCGAAGTCTTCAGCAACGCCGGCACGGCGGCCAGCGTCGTCGATGGCGTGGTGCGCATCGCCGCCGCCCCGAGCGCCCCGCTGCAGCTCGCCGCCGGCGCGGTCCAGAACGCCGTCGTCGCCTTCGACACCGCCGCCCCCGTGCCCGTGCTCTCCGGCGCCGCCACCCTCAACTACACCCGCGGCGGCAGCGATACCGCCCTGCAGATCCGCACCGTCGCCGGCAGCCCCGCCCTCACCCCCATATCCGGCAGCGTGGACATCCAGGCCCCCGCCGCCGGCAGCACCATCCCCGTCACCGGCGACAGCGGCGGCTCCGCCACCCTCGTCACCGGGTCCGCCGACACCCAGGTCACCGCCGGCCGCGACGCCAGCCGCAACCTCGTCGTCGCCGTCACCGCCGGCCCGGTCACCTACAGCAGCACCGCCGCCCGGTCGAGCCCTTCCACCCGCTCCACCCGTTCCCTGCCGACGAGCTTCGCCGTCTATCCGGGCGAAGCCGTGCTGGCGGACGACAGCGGCGCGGCCGGCCAGGTGCGCCTGGGCTCCTTCGCCCAGGACG
>JANJVS010000012.1 GCA_024709955.1 Rhodocyclaceae bacterium | reverse complement strand
CGCCCTGGGGCGGCTCGACGACGAGCAGCTGGTCGCAGCCGACGCCGAAGTGGCGGTCGGCCAGCCAGCGGACCTGGGCGGCATTCGGGACGAAATCCTGGCGGACGGCGTCGAGCACGACGAAGTCGTTGCCGAGGCCGTGCATTTTGGTGAATCTGATCTTCATCTTTTCGAGGATACGCCGGGCCGCCGGGGTCGGCAGCCGGCAAAAGAGGGTCAATAGAGCTTGTTTTTTGGTTTCGGCCGCGTCGGCGTCAATACAGCCGCTTTTCGCCCGGCGGCCGGGTCTTGAAGCGCCGGTGCAGCCAGAAGTACTGCTCCGGCATTTTCATGATCTCCGCCTCGATGAAGGCGTTCATGCGCCGCGTGTCGGCCTCGATGCTCTCGCCGGGATAGTCGCCCCAGGGCGCGCCGATCTCGACGACGTAGCCGCGATCCTTCTCGTCGGTCATGCGCGTGATCACCGGCAGCACCGCCGCGCCGGTCATGCGCGCCAGGCGCGAAAGCCCGGTGATGGTGGCGGCGGGCACGCCGAAGAAGGGCACGAAGATGGTGTCACGGCGGCCGTAGTCCATGTCCGGCAGGTAGTAGAAGGGCTTGCCGGCCTTCATCGCCTTGATGGCGCGGCGCGTGCCCTCCTGGCGCGAGAGCAGCTCCGAGCCACCGAAGCGCAGCCGGCCGCGGTAGAGCGCGGCGTTGAACAGCAGGTTGTTCTGGTTGGCGTAGATGCTGACCATGTCCATTTCGAGCGTGAGCCGCGTCCAGCCCATGTCGAGGCCGACGAAGTGCGGCACCAGCAGGATCGCCGGCCGCTCGCCGAGGGCGGCGAGCCGCTCCAGGCCCTCGATGCGCACGGCGCGGCGGATGCGCTCGGGAGAAGCCCACCAGAGCAGGCCGCGTTCCAGGAAGCTGCGGCCGAAGACCTCGAAGTGGCGTACCGCCAGCGCCGACTTTTCGGCGTCGGACAGGTGGGGGAAGCAGAGGCCGAGGTTGGTCAGCGCGATGTGGCGGCGCGCGTGGCCGAAGCGGTGGAACAAACGGCCGAAGAGGCGGCCGCAGGCCGCCAGCGCGGGCAACGGCAGCCAGTGCAGCAGCCACATGAGGAGGAGCGCGAGGCGGGTCAAGATTCTGCCCCCCCCACGGCGGGCGGCGTGCCCTTGTAGCGGTTGTAGCCCCATAGATATTGTTCGGGGCACATGCGCACCAGGCGCTCGATCTCGCGGTTCACGTCCGCCGGCGTGGCGATCGGCCCTGCGGGCGCGAACAGCTTGAGGTGATAGCCGGCGCCGTAGTGCAGGCGCTCGGCGTAGGCGAGGATCACCGTCGCGCCGGTCTGGGCGAGGCGCGCGGCGAGGGTCATGGTGTAGGCGGGCCGGCCGAAGAAGGGCGCCCAGACACCCTCGCCGGCGCCCGGCGCCTGGTCGGGCAGCATGCCGACCGCCTCGCCGTTCTTGAGCGCCCGCAGCAGCTTCTTGACGCCGGAAACATCGGCCGGCGCGAGCTTGAGCTTGGCGCCGCGCCCGCTTTCGATGATCGGTCCGAGCCAGGCCTGCTTGGGCCGGCGGTAGAGCACGGTGATCGGCCGGTGCGCGGCGTAGTACTGGGCGGTGATCTCGAAGCAGCCGAGGTGGGGCGTGAGGAACAGGATGCCGCGCCCCTCGCGCCAGGCCGCCTCGACGAGTTCCCAGCCGCTCGCCTTGACGACGCGGCCGACCACCTCGTCCTGCGGGCGCAGCCAGAGGCGCGGCAACTCGAAGAGCGTCTTGCCCGCCTCGGCCACGGCGGCGGCGCGCGCGGCCTCCAGGCCGGCCTGGGCGGTGTTCTCGCGCAGATGGCGGCGGTAGGTCGGCGACAGCCCGTAGGCGAGCCAGCCCGCCAGGGCGCCCAGGTTGTGCAGCACGGACAGGGGCAGGCAGGAGAGGAAACGGAACAGCAAACCCATGATCGGGATACGGTTGGAGGGGGCCAAAAAAGGCGCTATTATCGCCGCCTCCGCCGAGTTAAGGCGCCGAAACGCGGTTTCGGCCAGGGACAACTTGCAGGGCGGTGCGCCATCCAGGCCGAACAAATTCTGCTAAAGCGTCGCCTGCTCCGATCCCCCGAGCCGGTCCGACGACCGAACAGCGGGGAAGCAAAAGTTACAAGGAGCGGAGCACACCATGGCCAACGATTATCTCTTCACCTCGGAATCCGTCTCGGAAGGTCATCCGGACAAGGTCGCCGACCAGATCTCCGACGCCATCCTCGACGCCATCCTGGCGCAGGACAAGCATGCGCGCGTCGCCGCCGAGACCCTGTGCAACACCGGCCTGGTCGTGCTGGCCGGCGAGATCACCACCCACGCCAACGTGGACTACATCGGTGTCGCGCGCGACACCATCAAGCGCATCGGCTACGACAACACCGAATACGGCATCGACTACAAGGGCTGCGCGGTGCTGGTGGCCTACGACAAGCAGAGCCCGGACATCGCCCAGGGCGTGAACAAGGCCTACGACGACAACCTCGACCAGGGTGCCGGCGACCAGGGCCTGATGTTCGGCTACGCCTGCGACGAGACGCCGAGCCTGATGCCGCTGCCGATCTGGCTGTCGCACCGCCTCATGGAACGCCAGGCCATGCTGCGCAAGGACGGCCGCCTGCCCTGGCTGCGTCCGGACGCGAAATCCCAGGTCACCGTCAAGTATGAGGATGGCAAGCCGGTCGCCATCGACACCGTGGTGATCTCGACCCAACACGCCCCCGAGATGACGCTGGAGGCGATCCGCGAAGCGGTGATCGAGGACATCATCAAACCGGTGCTGCCGCGCGAGCTGACCAAGGCCGGCGTCAAGTACCTCGTCAACCCGACCGGCCGCTTCGTCGTCGGCGGCCCGCAGGGCGACTGCGGCCTGACCGGCCGCAAGATCATCGTGGACACCTACGGCGGCGCGGCGCCCCACGGCGGCGGCGCCTTCTCCGGCAAGGACCCGTCGAAGGTGGACCGCTCGGCCGCCTACGCCGGCCGCTACGTGGCGAAGAATATCGTCGCCGCCGGCCTCGCCTCGCGCTGCCAGGTCCAGGTGTCCTACGCGATCGGTGTCGCGCACCCGACCTCGGTGTGGGTCACCACCTTCGGCACCGGCAAGATTTCCGACGAGAAGATCGCCGAGCTGGTGCGCGAGCACTTCGACCTGCGCCCGAAAGGCATCGTCAACATGCTCGACCTGCTGCGCCCGATCTACCAGAAGACCGCCGCCTACGGCCACTTCGGCCGCGACGAGCCGGAATTCACCTGGGAAGCGACCGACAAGGCCCTGGCGCTCAAGGCCGCCGCCGGGCTCTAAGGCCTTCGGCATCGCGACGTGGGCCGGCACCACGCCGGCCCTTCGCGATTTTCCCGCCGACGCCGGCCCGGGAAGCCGGCATCTGCTACTGCACCGCCTCCGGCAGCCCCTTCTGCCGCTGCTCCGCCCGCGCCGCCGCCTCTTCCTCCATCTGCCGGCGGATCTCGTCCGCGATCGCGGCGACGGGAGTGCCGTAGGCGAATTTCTTGAGGAAGCCGCCGTCCGTGCCGAGCAGGAACATGCCGGCGGAGTGGTCCAT
>JANJVS010000033.1 GCA_024709955.1 Rhodocyclaceae bacterium | reverse complement strand
CTGGGCTTCTACACGGCCCTGTCGTCGAACGGCACGCTGATCGACGAGGCGATGATGGAAAAGATCGTCCCCGTCGATTTCGGCTACGTCGGCGTGAGCCTCGACGGGCTGGGGGCGACCCACGACAAGTTCCGCCGCATGGACGGCGCCTTCGAGAAGTCGCTGCACGCGATCCGCCTGTGCCGCGACGCCGGCCTCAAGGTGGGCGTGCGCTTCACGCTGACCCAGGACAACTACGCCGACCTGCCGGGCCTGCTGCGGCTGGTGGAGGACGAGGGTATCGACCGCTTCTATTTCTCGCACCTCAACTACGCCGGGCGCGGCAACAAGAACCGCAAGGACGACGCCCACCACCGCATGACGCGCACGGCGATGGACCTGCTGTTCGACACCTGCTGGCGCCATCAACAGGAAGGCTTGCAGAAGGAATTCACCACCGGCAACAACGACGCCGACGGCGTCTATCTGCTGCACTGGGTGCGGCGGAAATTCCCGGAGCGGGCCGCCCACATCGAGGCCAAGCTGCGCCAGTGGGGCGGCAACGCCTCGGGCGTGAACGTCGCCAACATCGACAACCTGGGCAACGTGCATCCGGACACGATGTGGTGGCACTACACGATCGGCAACGTGCGCGAGCGGCCGTTCTCGCAGATCTGGCCGGACGTTTCCGACCCGCTGATGGCGGGCCTGAAGCAGAGCCCGCGGCCGGTCAAGGGGCGCTGCGCTTCCTGCGCCCATCTGGCGATCTGCAATGGCAACACGCGCGTGCGCGCCCAGCAGCTGACCGGCGACCCCTGGGCCGAGGACCCGGGCTGCTACCTGACCGACGAGGAAATCGCATGAGGCTCCCCCTAGTCCTGTCCGCCCTGTTCCTGGCGCTGCCCGCCGGCGCCGCCGAGCCGCGGCAGATCTATCAGGAGCATTGCGCCGCCTGCCACGGCGCCGACCGCCTCGGCATCACCGGGCCGGCGCTGCTGCCCGAGAGCCTGGCGCGGCTGCGCAAGCCGGCGGCGATCCAGACGGTGACGGAGGGCCGCGCGGCGACGCAGATGCTGCCCTTCGCCGAGAAGCTTTCCAAGGCCGAGATCCAGGCCGTCGTGGACTGGGTCTACACGCCGGTGGTGCCGGCGCCGGCCTGGAGCGAGGCGCAGATGAAGGCCTCGCGCGTGGTGCATTTCGCCGGCCTGCCCGATAAACCCGCCGACGCCTTCAAGGGCGCGGACATGATGAACCTGTTCCTCGTCGTCGAGACCGGCGACCATCACGTGACGGTGCTGGACGGCGACCGGCTCGAAGCCATCGCGCGCGTGCCGACGCGCTACGCGCTGCACGGCGGGCCGAAGTTCACGCCCGACGGCCGCTACGTCTTCTTCGCCTCGCGCGACGGCTGGATCAGCAAGTTCGACCTGTGGAACCTCAAGACCGTCGCCGAGATCCGCGCCGGCATCAACACGCGCAACGTCGCGGTGTCGGGCGACGGCAAGTACGTCGCGGTGGCCAACTACCTGCCGCATACCCTGGTGCTGCTCGACGCCGAGCTCAACGTGCTCAAGGTGCATGAGGTGAAGGACAAGAACGGCAAGGAAAGCTCGCGCGTCTCGGCGGTCTACGACGCCTCGCCGCGCAAGAGCTTCGTCGCCGCGCTCAAGGACGTGCCCGAGGTCTGGGAAGTCAGCTACGACCCGGGGGCCGAGGACATCCCGATCGGCATGGTGCACGACTTCAAGTACAAGGAAGGCGCCTTCATCCCCGGCTTCCTCAACCCGCGCCGCAGCTTCCTTTCCGAGCCGCTCGACGACTTCTTCTTCACCCAGGACTATTCGGAACTCATGGGCGCCAGCCGCGAGGCCGGCAAGGGCCAGGTGGTCAATCTCGACGTGCGCAAGCGGATCGCCGACCTGCGGATGCCCGGCATGCCCCACCTCGGCTCGGGCATCACCTGGGACTGGAACGGCAAGCGCGTGATGGCCTCGCCCAACCTCAAGGAGGGCCTGATCTCGGTGATCGACATGAAGGACTGGCAGACCATCAAGACCATTCCCACCCTCGGTCCCGGCTTCTTCATGCGCAGCCACGAGGAGACGCCCTACGCCTGGACCGATTCGATGATGGACCGGAAGGGCAAGGACACCCTGCAGGTGATCGACAAGCGCACGCTGGAGAAGGTGGCCGAGGTGAAGACCGACCCGGGCAAGACGCTGGCCCACATCGAGTTCGACCGCTACGGCAAGTACGCGCTGGCGAGCCTGTGGGAGCGCAAGGCCGACGGCGGCGCGCTGATCGTGCTCGACGCCAGGACCTTCAAGGAAGTGAAGCGCATCCCGATGGACAAGCCGGTGGGCAAGTACAACCTCTTCAACAAGATCACCAAGTCCGAGGGGACTTCGCACTGACGGGCGCGGGCGGATTTTCCTAGTCCGCCGCCTCCATCACCAGCCGGAAGCCGACGAAGTCGAAGCGCGCCGTCGGGCGGCAGTGCATGTGGCGCTTGCTGCAGCGCGCGAAGAAGGCGTCGTGGCTCCAGGCGCCGCCGCGCAGCAGGCGCGCCGGGCCGGCGCCGCCGTGGCGCGGGTCGGTGCGCGCATGGCGCGCGTAGGCGTCCGCCGTATAGACGTCGCCGACCCATTACCAGAGGTTGCCGCTCATGTCGTGCAGGCCGAGCGCGTTGGGCGGGAAACTGCCCACCGGGGTGCTGCCCTCGCCGTGCCGGTTGGCGTACTCGGCGGTGTTGGCGCCGGCGGGCGGCGGTTCGCCGCCGAACTTGACCTGCCGGCCGCCGCCGCGGCAGGCGTATTCCCACTCGGCCTCGGTGGGCAGGCGGAAGCGGCGCGTCTCGTGGATGATTTCGAGCCGCCGCGCGAATTGCTCGATGTCGGCCTGGTTGACGCTGTCCACCGGATGGCTTTCGCCGCGCGCATAAGCCGAGGGATTGCCGCCCATCAGCTTCTCCCATGCCCCCTGCGTGACCTCGAACCTGCCGATCCAGAAGCTGCTCACGCAGACCTCGTGCACCGGCAGTTCGTTGTGGTCGCCGCCGCCGAAGGTATCGCCCATCGCATAGCAGCCGCCGGGCACGCGCACGAACTCGATGCCGGTGGTCGGCTCGCGCCAGGTCTCGGCGCGGACCGGCGCGGCCAGCGTGGCCGCCGCGAGCAGCAGGAGGGGAACAGGGATGCGCATGGGCGCGCAGTCTAGCCCGGCCCGCGCGAACGCGGCTTGATCCTGCTCATGCGCCCGGGCCGACGCTTCTCTTACACTGACGGCGATGAACATCGTGGAAATCCCCAGCGCCGCCACCGTCCCGCCAGCGCCGACTTCCGGCGCCGTCCCGCCGGTTCCTGCTTCCGGCGTCGTGCCGCCGGAGCGCGTTTACAAGCATGGCCGCGTGCCGGGCAACACCGGCATCTGGGTCGGCATTTTCTGCGTGCTGGTGGAGTTCCTGCTGCTGTTCGGCGTCTATTTCATCGCCAAGGCCCACCATCCCGAGGCCTTCCTCACCGGCCCGGACAAGCTGGCGACCGTGGCGGGCGTCGCCATCACGCTGCTGCTGCTGACCAGCGGCTACTGCATGGTCAAGGCGGTGGAGGCGATCCGCCGCGACGCGCGCCGGGCCACCCTGCGCTGGGTGGCGCTGGCGATCCTGCTGGGCCTGGGCTATCCGCTGGTCAAGTATTTCGAGATCCAGTGGAACGTCGCCCGCGGCATCGACGGCGAGGCGGGCATCTTCTACACGGTGTATTACTACCTGACGCTCAACCACCTCGTGCATGTCAGCTGGGGCCTGCTCGGGCTCGCCTGGGTGGCCGTGCGCACGGGGCTCGGCGTCTATTCGTCGCGCGACTACAGCGGGCTGGAGGCGGCGGCGGTGTATTGGCACACCACCGACGTCATCTGGCTGGTGATCTTCCCCTTCTTCTACGTGCTGAGATGAACAATATCGGCCCCCCACGCTCGCAAGAGCTGCTCGCCGCCCCCCACGGGGGGGCTGAATGCGCTCGGGGCGGCCCTGCGCGCATTCTCGGCCACGCCGAACGAATCTGGCTGCTGCTGGTCGGCCTCACGCTGGCGGGGGCCTGGCTCGCCGAGACCGGCGAGGCGGGCTGGCCGCTGGCCTTCGTGGTCGCCGGGCTGATCGCCTTCAAGGGGCGCATGGTGATCGACCACTACATGGAAATGACCGGCGCCAACACGCGCATCCGCCGCGCGCTGCACCTGTTCGTCGTCGTCGTGCCGCTGCTGGTGCTGTTCAGCCACGGCTGGGGCGACCTGCTGCGGCGGCTGACGACGATCTAGGGCCTGTTCTCATTCAGTCGGCGAGCTGCGTTGTGCGCGCAGGTGATGGCCGCAAGGCGCACTGCGCCGCCCGCAGTGATCCGCGGGCAAGTGGTGCAACGCAGCGGACGCGACTGCTCGCGCAACCCTGCGGGAAGGGGGCTGCCAGGCCGCATGGCTACGTTGGTCGTCGCTTATTTGGCACTGGCCAAACCGCGCTCCTCCCGCCTTGCCCTGCAACCCGGCAGCCCCCTTCGCAGTCGTCGCCTGAATGAGAACAGGCTCTAGGATTCGTCGCCGGCCAGCGCCTCGCGGCCCGGCACGGCGAAGATGCCTTCGAGGCGCATCAGCTCGTCGCGGTGCTGACGCGCCAGCCGGGCGACGAGCCTTTCCCCCTTGGCGGTCAGGTGCACCTCCACCGCGCGGCCGTCCATGCGCCCCGGGCGGCGCTCCACCAGGCCGAGCTTCTCGCAGCGCGTCACCAGCGCCACGGCGCCGTGGTGGCTCGACAGCAGGCGTTCCGCCAGTTCCGTGATCGTCGCCCACTCGCGCCCGGCGAAGCCCTTGATGTGCAGCATCAGCAGGTACTGCAGGTTGGTCACGCCGGCGCGGCGCGTCAGCTGCTCGCTCCAGCGCTGGAAACGGCGCAGCTGGTGGCGGAAATTGGAGAGGGTCTCGAAGTCCTGCTTGCGGAAGGCGGGATCGCTCATGCGGGTAGGGGATGCTTAGCCATGCGGGGGAGTTGACAGGACTATAACATCGGGCGAACATATCACGGCATGATGTAATATGCCCAACACCTGAACGGAGGAGATCATGGAAGCGACCCTGGAAGCGATCGACGCGATGCCGGAACTCGATGCGGAAGGCTATCTGGTGGAGCCGGGCGAGTGGAACGATGACATCGCCCGCGAACTGGCGCGGCGCATCGGCATCGACCTGAACGACGAGCACTGGGAAGTGCTGCGCTTCATGCGCGACTACTACGAGGACCACCAGGTCGCCGCCGACGCGCGCCATGTCATCAAGCACCTCGAACGGCGCGGGGTGGGCGACGGCCGCAACCACCTGTTCGGCCTGTTTCCCTACGGCTATGTCGCCCAGGCCTGCAAGATCGCCGGCATGAAGCGGCCGCGCGCCTGGAGCACGGGCTGAGAGCTCTGGAGCTTGATCCGCCTCATGGCCGCGGCGGCGGCGCGTCCCTAGACTGGCGCCTTTCCACGCCAGCGGGACGCCGCCCATGACCTTTCCCGATTTCTTCGCCGCCGCGCCGACGATCCGCCTGCGCGATCCGCTCGCCGAATTCCTCGGCGCCGCCGCCGACGGCGTCATCGACTACCGTTACGAGGACGCGGTGCGCCTGGCCGGCCACAGTTGCCCGACGGTGGCCTCCGCCTTCCTCATGACGCGGCGTGCCCTCGCCGCGCTTTACGGCGGCGAGCTGCCGCCGCGCGGCGAGATCCGCGTGGATCTCGCCGAGGCGCGCGACGCCGGCGTCGCCGGCGTGATCGCCAGCGTCGCCACGCTGCTGACCGGCGCCACCGCCGACAGCGGGTTCCGCGGCCTGGCGGGCCGGTTCAACCGCCGCGACAAGCTGTTTTTCGGCGCGGCGCTGCGGCAGGGAGCCTTGCGCTTCACCCGCCTCGATACCGGCGCGGCGGTGGAGGCGGCCGCCGATCTGTCGCGCGTGCCGGGCGATCCGCGCATGGGGGAGCTGATGTCCCTGTGCCTGGGCGACGTGGCGACGGCGGCGCAGCGGCGCGAGTTTCAGGCGCTCTGGCAGGAGCGCGTGCGCCGTCTGCTGCTGGAGCATGCGGACGATGCCGCGACCATCCGCGTGTTCCCCGGCTGACGGCGTTGCGCCCCGCCGCGGTGGCGCGGATTTCTGCCCCGGCTCAGTGCTCCCGGCCGTCCACGCGCGGGGCGAGGAGCATGGGGACATAGCGCCATAGCAGGATGCCGAAGGCGGCCAGCCAGCAGGCGGCGGCCAGGTGCAGGAACATCATGTAACCGGCCGGGTAGAGCTGCGGCGCGACGACGCGGGCGAGGAAGCCGGCGAGCATGATCCACAACGCGGCCAGGTCGACGCGCCCGAACACGACGTCGCGGCCGGTGTGTCCCTTGGAAATGCGCACGATCATGGCCGGGCCGATCAGGCCCATGACGCCGACGGTGAAGACATGCACCGCCACCGTGCCCACCCAGGCGATCTCGGCGAAACGGCCGGCGCCGGCGATGAGCAGCTGCGCGACGATCATCAGGTAGCCGATGTACATGATGCCGATGTCGAGCCGCGAGAGCGCCTTGGCCGGATGCCAGAAGGCGAAGCGCCACAGCAGCAGGGCGGCCATGGCGAATTCGAGCAGGCCGGCGAGGGGGGCGGGCAGCAGGTCGGCGAACACCAGCGCGATGGCCAGCCACTTGATCGGGAAGTCGATGCGCGGGTTGCGCAGGATCTCGACGCCGAAGCCGTGGCGCATGAACTGCACCTGGGTGCGCTCCAGCATCAGCAGGAAGGCGAAGCGGAACAGCGCCAGCGACATGCCGACGCCGAGGGCGTAGAAGTCGCCCTGCAGGATGAGGAACTTCGCCGGCAGGAACAGCGGCAGGGCGATCCACAGGAAGTAGTTGTCGCTCGCGCCGCCGCGCACCTTCTGCCGCAGCAGCGTGTGCATGAGCATGCCGACGATGGCGAGCTGGAAGGCGGAGGCGGCGATCCAGAACAGCGCCGGCGGCCAGCCGGCGCCGAAGCTCATGGCGACGCGGTCGAGCAGCCAGGCGGCGGCGAGCAGGGCCAGCGGCGCGCCGTGCCAGCCGCGCACGCCGACCCAGTTCTTCGTGGCGGTGAGCAGGAAGCCGCCGAGCAGCGCCCAGCCGAAGCCGTAGAACATCTCGTGGGCGTGCCACTGCAGGCCGCTGGCGACATGGGTCGGCGCCGGCGGGACAGCGCCGGTGAAGACCAGCGCCCACCAGAGCGGCAGGCTCGCGCCGGCGAGGCAGGCGAGGATGAAGAAGGGACGGAAGCCGATCAGCCAGAGGGTTTGCTTGAACATGATGGGGTTGGATGCGCGAATGGTTTTTTGCGCGCATCCTACCCCCCGGCGGCGGCGTTGTCCTTGACCGGGGTCAGCCGGCGGAAACCCCGGCCACCGTGCCGCCGGCGCCGAGTTTTCGGCCGGGGCCGGCGGACGTCACACGCGGAAGCGCGCGACCGAGCGTTCGAGTTCGCTGGCCAGCTCGTGCAGGCGCTCGGCGGCGGCCGAGGTCTGGCGCACGCTGGCGCTGTTTTCCTCGGCCATGCCGGCGATGCGCTCGACGCCGCGGGCGATCTCCTGCGCGGCGGTGGCCTGCTCGTCGAGGGCGGTGCCGATGTCGTCCACCGCGGCGGCGACGCGCTCGGCGCCGGCCTGGATGCCGGTGATCGAGTCGCCGGCCCGGTGCGCGAGCTCGACGCCGCCATTGACGCGCGCGACGCCGTTTTCCATTTCCTGGGCGGCGCGGCGCGCGCCGGCCTGCACCTTGTCGATCACGCCGGCGATGGTGTGGGTGGATTCCGAGGTGCGCTCGGCGAGCTTGCGCACCTCGTCGGCGACCACGGCGAAGCCGCGCCCCTGCTCGCCGGCGCGCGCCGCCTCGATGGCGGCGTTGAGCGCCAGCAGGTTGGTCTGGTCGGCCACCTCGCGGATGACGTTGATGATCGCGGAGATTTCGTTGGAGTAGTTTTCCAGCTCGCGGATGGTGCCGGCGGCCTCGTTGACGGCCGTCGCCACATGCCGCATTTCCTCGGCGCTGGAGTGCACCACGTGGCCGCCGTTGCGCGATTCCGCGCCGGCCTCGGCGGCGACGCCGCGCGCGTCGCGGGCATGGTCGCGCACCTGGTCGATCGAGACCGACATTTCCTCGACGGCGGCGGCCATGCCGGAGGCCGCCTCGCTCTGCGCCTCGCTGGCGCCGGCCGTCTGCAGGGCCGCCGCCTTGAGCTGCTGCGCGGCGCTGCTGAGTTCCTGCGCGCTGCGCTGCGAGTTGCCCACCATGGCGCGCAGGCCGTCCTGCATGCGCGCGAAGGCGGTGAGCAGGCGGCCGGCCTCGTCGCGGCCGCCGCGCGGCACCGGGCGGGTCAGGTCGCCGTCGGCGATGGCCTCGGCGATGGCCACCGAAACCTCGATCGGCGCGGTGATCGAGCGCCCCAGATACCAGGCGAAGCCGCCGCCGCCGGCCAGGCCGCCGAGCACGATGAGGGCGAACAGCAGGGTGCCGGTGCGGTGGGCGTCCTGCTCGTTTTCGAAGAGTTCTTTCGCCACCGTGGCCTGGTAGGTCATCAGGGCGTCGTGGGCCTCGCCGGCGGCGTGCGCCTCCGCGTTCAGGGCGGCGGACACCTCTTTCATGAGTTCCGGCGAAAAGTCGCCGCCCTTGATGCGCTCCAGCAGCGCGAGGGCCTTGTCCACCCAGGCCTTGCGCTTCGCCGCGAAGTCCGCCGCGAGGCGCTTTTCCTCCGCGGTCAGGTAGGTGGCCATGTACTTGTCCCACAGCCGGTTGATCTCGGCGCGCCGCTTGAGGAATTCCTCCAGATGGATGTCCACGGTGTGCTCGTGGGTGGCGGCCAGCGGCGAGGCGGGATCGTGCTGCAGCGCGAGGACCAGTTCCATGGTGTTTTCGCCGAGCAGCTCGCCGATCTTCGAGAGGTCTACCAGCGGGACGGTGCGGTCCTCGTAGACGCTTTGCAGCGCGCCGACCGCGTTGTTCTCGTTCTTCCAGCCGATGCCCGCGATCATGAGCAGCAGGAGGCCGCCCACGGTCATCAGGGCGAAGATGCGCTTGCCGATGGAAATGTCGTTCATGCCGTGCTCCCGTATTGTTTTTAGACGGGAAATTCTAGGCGACGGCGGCGGCGCCGAAAGGCGCGGCACGGCGTCTTTACCCTGCCATTTCAGGCGTTTCCGGTGAGCTGGGCGTAGAGCAGCGGCAGGCGGTCGGGCAGGTCTTCGGGCTTCCTGACGATGGTGTAGCCGGCCGGCCCGAACAGGTGGGGCAGGTAGCCCGCGCCCTCGCGGTCGATGGTGACGCAGAAGGGCTTGATGCCGGCTTCGCGCGCCTCGATCAGCGCCATGCGCGTGTCCTCGATGCCGTAGCGGCCCTCGTAGAGGTCGATGTCGTGCGGCTTGCCGTCGGAAAGGATCAGCAGCAGGCGGCGGTTGGCCGGCTGCTTTTCCAGCAGCTGGACGGAGCGCCGCACGGCCGCGCCGATGCGCGTGTAGTAGCCGGGCTTGAGCGCGGCGATGCGTCCGCGCGCCACGGCGTCGAGCGGGCGCTCGAAGGGCTTGATCTCGTGGAAGCGCACGAAGTTGCGCTTGAGCGAGGAAAAGCCGTAGAAGGCGAACTTGTCGCCGGTGGACGACAAGGCCTCGCCGAACAGCATCAGGCTGTCGCGGATGACGTCGATGACCTTCTGCTCGTCGTTCGCGTAGGCGTCGGTGGACAGGGAAAGATCGGCGAGCACGAGGCAGGCGAGATCGCGCTCGGTGGGGCGATGGTTGAGGTAGGCGCCGGCGCCGGCGAAGTGCCAGCCGGCCAGGCGGTCGGCGGCGATGCGCACGCAGGCGTCGATGTCGAGCTCGGTGCCGTCCGGCTGCGCCTTCTGCCAGCGCCGCACCGGCGCGAGCGCGGCGAACTGGTTCTTCAGCTTGCGGGCGTGGCGGCGCAGGCGCTCGGGTAGCGGCTGTGGCTCGGATTCGCGCGCCACCATCGTCTGCAGGCGGCAAAAGTCGGGCTTCATGACTTGGCGCTTCCAGTCCCACTCGGGCAGCGGGATGCCGGGGCCGAGCACGGCGTCGTCCTCGGCGGCGGCGGGCAGATCGAGATCGAAACGCACCTTCGAGGCGACGCGCTGGTCGCTGTCGGCGAGCGTCAGCTTGTCCAGCGATTCGGCGGCGCGGCCGGCATCGGGATTCTCGTCCTCGTCGAGCGCGCGGTTCACCTTGAGGTACTCGGCCCAGGACAGCAGGCTCTCGGCACGGAACAGCAGGATCATCGGCGACTCGTTCTCCGGCATCTCGGTGCGCTCGACCTGATAGCGCTTGTTCTCGACCTGCTGTTCCTTGGGCGCGTCGGCGCCTTCGCTTTCGTTCGCCGGGGGATCGCGCCGCGCCCGGGTTTCCGCCGGCGGCGCCGGATACAGCCAGAGCGGCACCGGCTGGAGCGACTTGGCCTTCGCGCGCGTCAGCGGCGGCAGTTCCGCGACGCTGCCGGGATCGACGAGCGCCATGCGCACGGCGCGCTCCTGCGCCGCCTCGTCGGCGGGCATTTTTTCCGGGGCGATGCGTTCGGCGAGCAGCGCCTCGACCAGCCGGCGGTAGCGCGGGGCGAGACCGGGATAGCGCTGCAGCGTCGCCCAGGCGGCGAACTGGTTGCGCACGATCCACTCGCTGGCGTAGGCGCCGAGCAGCGCCGGGCCGGCGCTGCCGGCCATCGCGGCGAGCCAGACGTAGAGATCGCGATTGAAGGCCGGCGCCGGGAAGACGGCGATCTTCGGCGGCAGGCACAGGGTTTCCGCGTCCAGCGCGGCGTGCGCGGCGCGCTCATGCACGCCGGCGATGCGTTCGAGCAGCCGGCGGCGGCCGCCGTGCGTCGCGTCGGCCGCCGCCGCGACGCGCAGGCCGGCGTCGCCGCCGAGCGCGCGGAAGATCACGCCGAGGGTCTTCTCGATGTCCTTGAGATGCACCGCCGCCGCCGGATGGTCGCGCCGCGCGGTCTGCGTGATCCAGCGATCCCAGATGCCGCCGATCCATTCTTCCATGCTATGCCTCCGCCGGGCCGCCCCAAGGAGGCATCCGCCCCCCTGTGGGGGGCAGCGAGCCGGGTTTGTGACCGCAGGAAATCCCTGTGGGACGAGCGTGGGGGGCCATTACCTTTTACCCGTCAGGCTCATGCGTGTTTCGTTGGTGCGCGCCTCTTCCCGCTCGACCCAGGCGAGCAGGGTGCCGCCGGGCTGGCCGTCCTGCACCGTGGCGCAGGCGGCGACGCACTGGGCGCACTGGGTGCAGGTGAACATCTGGTGCTTGGGCACGCGCGGGCGCAGGCGCATCGGGCAGACGCCCTCGCAGGCGGCATAGCCGGGGCCGCTGGCGGCGTAGCAAGTGGCGCAGTCGGCGGCGCGCGGGCGCTGGAAGCCCACCACCATGGCGTCGCGGTTGGACATCCAGGCGAGGCTCTGGAACAGGCCGACGGCGCAGCCGAAGCGGCAGAACAGGTGGCGCGCGAAGAGGAATTCCAGTGTCAGCACGACGGTGGCGGCGCCGATGAAGGTGGCCTGGTTGCGCGTCGGCGCGAGGGCGAACAGGTTGGCATAGACCTCGGCGGGCGGCAGCAGGTAGGTCAGCAGCACGACGGCCCAGAGCAGCGCGAAGGCGACGGTGAGCGGCAGCGTGGCGAGCCACCAGCGCGCGTCGACGCGGAAGGGGCTGCCGTCGGGATTCTTGCCCGGCAGGGCCTTCCTGTCCCACAGGCTCTGCTTGCCGCTGGCGCGCCGCATCAGGGCGTTGATGGTCTCGACGACGGAGAAGTGCGGGCAGAGCCAGCCGCAATAGACGCGCCCCCAGCGCCAGGCGACGGCGAGGAACAGCGCGGCGCCGCCGAGGATGGGCAGGAACAGGCGCAGCAGGATGTTGATGCCGGCCTCGGTGCCCGAGATGCGGCCGGCGAAGTAGTCGTCGAGGCCGAGCCGCCATTCGAAGCCGAGCAGGTACGCATGGCCGCGTGTCAGGTCGTAGCGCAGCAGGTCGAACACCGGCGCCATCACGAAAAGCACGAAGAAGCCGATCTGCGCCCACAGGCGCAGGCGCTGCAGGCGGCCGGACTGGCCCGGCGCCTGCTGGATCGACCAGACCGGGTAGGCGCGCGGCATTTCAGTCGCAGCGAGGGCCGATGTACGGATAGACATAGGGTTTGCCGGCCAGCGCCTTCGCCAGCCCGAGCATGCCGAGCAGGATCAGCGTCGAATGCACGCAGGTGAAATAGATGACGACGAACACCCAGGTCCATTCCCAGTCCCAGCCGAACGCGAGGAACAGAGCGGCGTTCGCGACGACGAGCAGCACGCCGCCCCAGAGGCTGACTTGGAAGGTCTGGTCGAGGTGGCAGCGCGCCAGCGGCGGCGCGTCCTTCCTGCGCTTCAGCCAGAGCCAGACGATGGCGAGGAAGGCCAGGCCGGGGGCGAGCATCAGGTTGATCAGGTAGAGCGATTCGGCGAGCACGGCGAGTTCCTGGCCGGGCACCGTCTCGCCGGCGTCGGCGTCCCGGTCATCGATATCCTCGATCTCGTCGTCGTCCGGCAGCAGTTTCATCGGCCGAAGGTGGCGAGCACGACTTCGTCGAGGGCGGCGGCGACCTCGAGGTCGTCCGTCAGCGCCTCGACCAGGGCGGCGCGGCAGGCCGCCACCGGGTCCATGCCGTCGCGGATCAGGATCGCCGCATAGACGAGCAGGCGCGTGCTGGCGACTTCCTCCAGGTCCACGTCCTTGAGGGCGCGCAGGCTGCGGCCGATGGAGACGAGGCGCTTCGCCGTCATCGCGTCGCAGCCGGTCTCGCCGATCAGCACCGCCTCCTCGCGCGCGGCGTCGGGGAAGTCGAAGCGCAGGGCGAGGAAGCGCTGGCGCGTCGACGGCTTCATGCCCTTGAGGAAGTTCTGGTAGCCGGGGTTGTAGGACACCACCAGCATGAAGTTGTCCGGCGCGTGCAGCACCTCGCCGGTGCGGTCGATCGGCAGCACGCGGCGATGGTCGGCGAGCGGGTGGATCACCACCGTGGTGTCCTTGCGCGCCTCGACCACCTCGTCGAGATAGCAGATGCCGCCCTCGCGCACGGCGCGCGTCAGCGGGCCGTCGGACCAGTAGGTGGCGCCGTCGCCGATCAGGTGACGGCCGACCAGGTCGGCGGCGGTGAGGTCGTCGTGGCAGGCGACGGTGTAGAGCGGCAGGTTCAGCTTCGCCGCCATGTAGGCGACGAAGCGCGTCTTGCCGACGCCGGTGGGTCCCTTGATGAGCACGGGCAGGTGGTTCTTGTGCGCGTGCTCGAACAGGTCGATCTCGTTGCCGGCGGGTTCGTAGAACGGGAGTTCAGCGGTCATTTGAGTCCGAGCCAATAGGCGAGCAGGATGACGGCGAGCGTCAGGAGCAGCCAGCCTAGCACGAGCGCGCGCCACAGGAACTTGACGCGCCGCAAGGCCATGAAGTCGTAGATGATCAGCCAGCCCTTGACGGCGGAAATCACCAGCACCATCACCACCAGGGGCGCGCTCATCTGCACGCTCTTGCCGATGAACCAGGTCAGTACCGTCGCGACCATCAGCGCGACCCAGATGACGTTGAGGAAATGGATGCTCATGATGGCCTCAGCGCATGATGTAGACGAGGGGGAACAGGATGATCCACACCAGGTCGACCATGTGCCAGTAGCTCGCGCCGGTCTCCATGCCGTGGTGGTCGTGGGCCGAATAGCCGCCGGCCAGGGCCTTCTTCCAGACGAAGAACAGGATCGCCATGCCGAGCACGACGTGCATGGCGTGGAACATCGTCAGGGAGATGTAGAAGGTGTAGAAGAGGTTGGTGTCGAGGTCGATGCCGGCGGCGAACTTGGCGCCGTATTCGAAGTACTTGACGACCAGGAAGCCGACGCCGGTGAGCATCGCCGCCAGCAGCCAGTGGCTGCTTTCGCGGCAGCGGTTGCGCTTGATCGCGGCGATGGCGCGCGCCACGCACCAGCTGCCGGTGATCAGCAGCAGGGTGTTGATCATGCCGGCGTCGCTGTCGAGGGTGCGCTGCATCTCGTCGAACAGTTCGAGGTGCTTGAGCCGCGTGAAGGCGTAGGCGGCGAACAGCACGAAGAAGGCCGAGAGCTCGGCGAGGATGAACACCCAGATGGCGAGGTCGCCGGGCGGGTAGACGTGCGGTTTGTGGCCGCCGGCGTCAAGTGTTGGGGGACTTGTCATGGCATGGCTTTCTGTTGTTTTGGCCATATTAGCCAGAAGCGATATATGACCGCCTTGACATGAAACAAGCGTGCCGCCAGGGGCGGCCAGGGAACAGTCGGCGCTGACGAGGCGATGAGCGCGCCCCGGCTTTCGTGGAGGCTGAAGCGCGGCGGCCGGAACAAAAGTCGGCGCCGGCGGGACGGTGGCCGGGCGCCGCCGCCGGGTCAGCGGATGCTGAACAGCTTGTCGAACTGGGCGGTCGTGATGATGTCCCTGACCATGCCCTGGGCGCCGGCCAGGGTGACCGTCTTGGCGTGCCGCTTGGCCTTGTCGCGCAGCATCAGCAGCATGCCGAGGGCGGAGCTGTCGATGTACTCCACCCCGCTCATGTCGATCCTGATTTCGCCGCCGGGGACCGTGGGGAGCGCCTCTTCGACCTCGGGTATGAACTGGCCGCGCGTGGTGAAGTCGAAGCGGCCCACGAGGCGAACCAGCAGTTGCTCCCCGGCGTGCGTCATGTCGATGACCATGTGTGTTCTCCTGGAAATGCCAGCCGGATGCCATTGCCCGGCCGGTCGGTCGCTGCGCGCATGATATACCCCGCGCCCCGCGCGCCCGGGCGCGTTCGGCAAAAAAAACGGCGCCCCGGAGGGCGCCGTTCTTTCCCTGTGCGGGAACTCGATCAGGCCGCGGCCTTCTCTTCGCCGGGGATGAAGAAGCTCCAGATATACACGAGCAGGCCGATCAGGAAGACCACGCCGGACCATTCGCGCATCCAGTAGAACAGGCTGATCTGGTCCTGCGCCACCATGAAGGGCAGCGGCGAGTCGGAGACGCGCTGCAGCCAGACCTGCAGGATGCCGGCGGCGGTGAGGAACAGCGTGATGAACACGATCGCGATCGTCATCAGCCAGAAGGACCACATCTCGACCACTTGCGCCTTGTTGCTGTTGGCGGCGCGACCGCGCATCAGCGGCATGGCGTAGCTGATCATCGTGATCACGGCCATCACGTAGGCGCCGTAGAAGGCCATGTGGCCGTGGGCGGCGGTGATCTGCGTGCCGTGGGTGTAGTAGTTCACCGGAGCCAGGGTGTGCAGGAAGCCCCACACGCCGGCGCCCAGGAAGGCCATCACGCCGGTGCCCAGCGCCCACAGCGTCGCGGCCTTGTTCGGATGCTCGCGGCGGCGGCGGTTCACCATGTTGAAGGCGAACAGGGTCATGGCGAAGAACGGGATGGGCTCCAGGGCCGAGAACACCGAACCGATCAGCTGCCAGGACTCGGGGGTGCCGATCCAGTAGTAGTGGTGGCCGGTGCCGAGGATGCCGGTGACCAGCGTCAGGGTGATGATCACGTACAGCCACTTCTCGATCACCTCGCGGTCGACGCCGGTGACCTTGATCAGCACGAAGGCGAGGATCGCGCCGAGGATCAGTTCCCAGACGCCTTCCACCCAGAGGTGCACGACCCACCACCAGTAGAACTTGTCGCGCACGACGTTGTGGGGGTTGTAGAAGGAGAACAGGAACATGATGGCGAGGCCCCACAGGCCGATCAGCAGCACGGTGTTGATCGCGGTCTTGCGGCCCTTCAGCACCGTCATGGTGATGTTGAAGAGGAAGGCCAGCGCGACGACGACGATGCCGAGCTTGGTGAGCAGCGGTTGTTCGAGGAACTCGCGGCCCATGGTCGGCAGCAGGTCGTTGCCGGTCATCTTCGCCAGGGTGGCGTAGGGCACGGTCAGGTAGCCGACGACGGTGAGGCCGGCGGCGACGAGGAAGATCCAGAACAGCGCGATCGCCAGTCCGGGGCTGTGCAGCTCGGTCTCGGCCTCCTCGGGGATGAGGTAGTAGGCCGCGCCCATGAAGCCCATCAGCAGCCAGACGATCAGCGCGTTGGTATGCACCATGCGCGCGACGTTGAACGGGATGTGCGGGAACAGGAAGTCGCCCATGACATACTGCAGGCCCATGATCAGGCCGAACAGGATCTGGGCGACGAACAGCGCGATGGCCGCGATGAAATACGGCTTCGCGACGGCTTGGGATTTATATTGCATAGTTATCTCCTAGGTCGGTCCGTATCAGCCCTGGATGTTGGGCGGCCACTTGGCGGTGTCGATCTGGCCCACGTAATTCAGGAACGCGGCGATTTCCTTGAGTTGCTGGTCCGTGAAGTTGAACTGGGGCATGCTGCGGCGGCCGGGCACGCCTTCCTTCGGACGCGACTGGATGAAGGCCATGACGGCTTCCTGGCTGCCGAGGCGGGCGACGACGTTGCCCAGCTCCGGCGCGAAATAGGCGCCCTCGCCCAGCAGCGAATGGCAGCCGATGCAGTTGTTGACTTCCCAAAGCTTCTTGCCGGCGACCACATTCGGATCGGCCAGCATTTCGCGCTTGTCGCGTTTCGGGATGACCTGTTCGGTCTGGTATGTCAGTGCCAGAAACACCAGCAGGAAGAACATCGTCCCGCCATAGAAGATGTTTCGGGCGGTCGAGGTGGTAAATGCTTCGCTCATAAGGCCCCCTTGTTGTCGATAGCCACGGAATGCGGCGTGGCGGGACTCTACGGAAGGGGGTAGCGCTATTCCTTGATGGCGGTCAAGTGCCCTGACGGTGCGGCGCGAGGCCGCATCAGGATTATCAATGCCGCTTGCGCGGGGGTCTATGGCGATTGCAAAAGTCGGCGCTCGCGGTACGGTGAGCGCTCCCAAATCGGCCACGACTTTGGGCGCAGGCTAACCGGCGCAGCCGGTTAAGTAGCACGGCCGCAGCCAAAAGTCGGCGCTCGCGGGACGGTGATTTCGGCTTTTCATTTGTATTGCTTTGGTGATGCATCTGCGCCGATCGTCCGCCTGGCGGGGCAGGGGAGCGGATAAAAAAAGACCCGCCGAGGCGGGTCTTGCTTGCGCTACCGGGTGGCCTCAGGCGGCGGCCTGGATCGGGATCTTCTGGCTGCGATGGGTGATGCGGTTCTTCGCATCGACGTAGACCAGGTCGGGCTCGTGCTTGGCCAGCTCGACCTCGCTGTAGGCGGCGTAGGTGCAGATGATCAGCAGGTCGCCGGGAGCGGCGAGGCGGGCGGCGGCGCCGTTCACCGAGATGGTGCCGGAACCGCGCTCGGCGCGGATCGCGTAGGTGGAGAAGCGCTCGCCGTTGGTGACGTTGTAGATGTCGATCTGCTGGTATTCCTTGATGTCGGCGGCATCCATGAGGTGCTCGTCGATGGCGCAGGAACCCTCGTAGTGCAGCTCGGCCTGGGTCACGGTGACGCGGTGCAGCTTGGATTTCAGCATGGTGCGTTGCATGGTCGCTCTCCTGTCATGCTTAGGCGGCATAAGTAAAGACCCGGCACGCAATCGTCCCGGCCAAGGTCCTCTCTCGTGCGCTTCTGGCGCACCGCCGGCATGAGCGCATCGCGGTGACCTAAACTTCCAGGTTGTCGATGAGGCGCGTGCTACCCAAGCGCGCCGCGGCCAGCACCACCAACCCGGAATCGTGAGCGGACGGCGATTGTAGATCAAACTTTCGGCGTACCGCAAGATAGTCGGGTTCCCAGCCGTGGGCGCGCAATTCGGCCAGGCCGGCCGCCTCGAGGGCGGCGAAATCGCGGCTGCCGGCGCGGATCGCCGTCACCACCTGGTTCAGCACGCGGTGCAGGCGCGGCGCCTCGGCGCGCTCCGCAGCCGACAGGTAGCCGTTGCGCGAGGAGAGCGCCAGGCCGTCGGCGGCGCGCACCGTCGCGCCGGGGATCACCTCGATCGGCAGCGCGAATTCCCGGACCATCGCCGAGAGCACCATGAACTGCTGGAAATCCTTCTTGCCGAACAGCGCGGCCTGGGGCCGGACGATGGCGAACAGCTTCATCACCACCGTGGCGACGCCGCGGAAGTGGCCGGGGCGGAACTCGCCTTCGAGAATGGTCGCATGCTCGGCCGGCGGCTCGACGACATAGCGCTGCGGCTCGGGATAGAGCTCCGTCTCGCTCGGCGCGAACAGGTGATCCACGCCGGCGGCGATCAGGCGCTCGCAGTCGGCCGCGAAGGTGCGCGGGTACTTGTCAAAATCCTCGCCGGGGCGGAACTGCAGGCGGTTCACGAAGATCGAGGCGACCACGCAGTCGCCATGGGCGCGCGCCTGGCGCATCAGCGCGATGTGGCCGTCGTGCAGGTTGCCCATGGTCGGCACGAAGACGATACGGCCGGCCGATTGCAGCGCGGCGCGCACGCCGGCGATGGTCTCGTGGATTTGCATCGGGAAAAGCTCAGTAACAGTGTTCGGGGGCGGGGTAGCTGCCGTCCTTGACGGCGGCGACATAGGCCTGGACGGCGCCTTCGATGCTCTGCGCCGTGGCCATGAAGTCGCGCACGAAGCGCCCCTTTCTGCCCGGATAGAGACCCAGCATGTCGTGCAGCACCAGCACCTGGCCGTCGCAGTCGGGGCCGGCGCCGATGCCGATGGTGGCGCAGACCTTGAGCTCGCGCGTGATCTCGCCGGCCAGGCCGGCCGGCACCATCTCCAGCACCATCAGCGCCGCGCCGGCGTCTTCGAGGGCGCGGGCGTCGGCCTTCATGCGCGCCGCCGAGGCCTCGTCGCGGCCCTGCACGCGGTAGCCGCCGAGGGCATGCACGGATTGCGGCGTCAGGCCGATGTGGGCGCAGACCGGCACGCCGCGCTCGACCATGAAATGCACGGTCTCGGCCATCACCGCGCCGCCCTCGAGCTTGACCATCTCGGCGCCGGCGGCGAGCAGGGCGCCGGCGTTCCTGATCGCCTGCTCCTTCGACTCGTGATAGGCGCCGAAGGGCATGTCGGCGACGATCATCGGCCGCGACGGCAGGCTGGCGACGCAGGCGGTGTGATAGATCATGTGCTCCATGGTCACCGGCAGCGTCGAGGTCTTGCCCTGGATCACGTTGCCGAGCGAATCGCCGACCAGCATCACATCCACGCCGCAGCGGTCCTCCAGCGCGGCGAAGCTGGCGTCGTAGCAGGTCAGCATGGCGATCTTCTCGCCGGCGTGCTTCATGCGCGCGAGTTCCGGCAGGGTGATCGGCTTGTTCGAGGCGAGATAGGTCATCTACGGGCTGCGGAAAATGAAATAGACGGCGCCAAGGATACACAAACCGGCCCACAGATAATCGAGTTTCAGCGGCTGGCGCATGTAGAACACGACGAAGGGCACGAACACCGTCAGGCTGATGACTTCCTGCAGGATCTTGAGCTGCGCCAGCGACATCTCGTGGTGGCCGATGCGGTTGGCGGGCACCTGCAGCAGGTATTCGAACAGGGCGATGCCCCAGGATGCCAGCGCCGCGATCCACCAGGGCCGGTCGTTGAGGTTCTTGAGGTGGGCGTACCAGGCGAAGGTCATGAAGACGTTCGACGCGGTCAGCAGCAGGGCGGTCTGCCAGACGACGGGGATGTGCGGCAGGTTCATGGCGGCGCGCCAGCTTCAGCCGAGGCGCTCGATGCGCTGGTCGGCGACGCCCGCCAGCAGGTCGGCGACGCGGCCGAGGCCGACGATCTCCAGTCGCGGGGCGATCTCCGCCAGCGGCGCGAGGACGAAGGCGCGCTCGGCCAGCCGCGGGTGGGGCAGGGTCAGCGCCGGGTCGTCGCGGCGCGCGTCGCCGTAGAGCAGCAGGTCGAGGTCGAGGGTGCGCGGCGCGTTCCGGACGCTGCGCACGCGGCCGAACTCGGCCTCGATGGCGAACAGGGCGGCGAGAAAAGTCGGCGCCGGCAGCACGGTGGCGTCCACGTCCATGGCCGCCACGGCGTTGATGAAGTCGGGCTGGTCGCGCAGGCCCACCGGCGCGGTGCGGTAGAGCGAGGAGACGGCGAGCAGGCGCGCGCCCGCGATGCGCGCCAGCGCGGCGCTGGCGGCGCGCACCGTCGCGACCGGGTCGCCGAGGTTGGCGCCGAGGGCGACATAGGCGCGCGCGGGCGCCGAAATCGGGGGGCTGAATGGGTGCATAGGGAGAAAAATCGCCCGCATTATGCCCTATGGCCAATCTGGTTTTCCGGTTTTGCCGCTGATAACATCCGCATTTCCTATCCAAGCGGAGCAATACTCGGTCATGCCCAAGCGAATCCGTCGTTGCCGGGTGGCCCTGACGGTCATCCTGGCCTTGGGGGGGGCTTCCGCCTGGGCGAATCAGCCGGTCTCGATCGAGGCCGAACTCGACCGGCTCATGCCGCTCTCCCTCGCGGAGCTGATCAACATCCCCGTGGTGACGGCCTCGCGCCGCCACGAGACGCGCGACCGCACCCCGGCGCACATCGTCGTCGTCACGCGCGAGCAGATCCGCGAGCGGCGCTACCGGAACCTCGCCGACCTGCTGGAGGACATGCCGGGCGTGGACTTCATGCGCGGCACCAAGTCCTCCCAGTACAACCAGTTCTCGGTGCAGGGCTACACGGGGCCGAACAAGCTCGTGGTCATGTTGGACGGGGTGCGCATCGGCCATCCGGCCGGCGGCAACTTCCCGCTCGCCGAGAACTTCGCCCTCTACCACGCCAAGCAGGTGGAGTTCCTCTACGGCCCGGCCGCCGCGCTCTACGGCGCCGACGCCGTGGCCGGCGTGGTGAACATCATCACCGACCGCGCCGCCGACCGCCAAGGGGCCTGGGCCGAGATCGGCGTCGGCCGCTTCGACAGCCGCGAGGCCTCCTTCATGGCCGGCATGAAGAACGACAGCGGGCTGGCGCTCAACGTCGGCGGCCATTGGCAGCGCTCCGACCGGGCGCCGCTGCAGGACTACTATCCGGCCGCGTTCGCCAAGGTGGACGCCAAGACCTTCAACGGCAACGTCGTCGTCCCGGCGGCGCGGCGCGAGGATTACGTCGGCGACATCGGCAGCGGCAGCCTCTACGCGCGGATGGACCTCGGGAACGACCTGACGTTCGGTTTCTACCGCAACGTCTTCCGCAGCCTGACCAGCACCGGCGATCCCCCGGCGACGGCGCGCTACCTCGACGATTCGCGCTGGATCACCCAGACCGACACGCTCCATGGCAAGTACCGCTTCGCCGTCTCCGCCAGCCTGTCGGGCGAACTGGTGGTCGATTACTCGCACATGGAAGTCGACCCCGAGGCCAAGTACAACAACATCTACAACAACTACATCGACGGCTATTCCTACGTGCGCGGCGAGCGCTTCTCCATCGAGCAGAACCTCGACTGGCGGCTCGACGAGCGCCACCGCGCGCAGGCCGGCCTCGGCTACCAGAAGTTCTACGCCATCGAGACCGCCTCGCTGCCGGCGCCCTACGACACCGACCACGGGCCGGATTCCCAAGGCTACTACTATCCCAACACCGATATCCCGCTGGCGATCTACGACGCCTCCTTCGACAACCTTTCGGCCTACGCGCAGATCCAGTCCGAGTGGACCGGCCGCTTCTCGACCATGGCCGGCCTGCGCCTCGACCACCATTCCGAGTACGGCCAGTCGCTCAATCCGCGCCTCGGCGCGGTCTGGCGCGCCGGCGAGCGGCATCTGTTCAAGGCGCTCTACGGCACGGCCTTCCGCGCGCCCTCGCCGGAGGAGAGCCTGAGCTCCTTCGGCATTTTCGACGGCACGCGCGACGCCGGCGGCCTGTATCGCGGCACCAGCTTCCGCGTGCCGAACTTCAACCTGGAACCGGAAGAGGCCAAGACCCTGAGCCTGACCTGGGACTGGCGCCCGCGCCAGGACGTCAACGCGGTGGCCAACCTCTACCGCAGCCGCATCAAGAACCTGATCGTCACCCGGCCCGCCACCGACATCCACGCGATCCCCGGGGCGATCCTCATCAACCCCGAGACCAAGGGCAACGCCGGCGGCCAGGAGCAGAGCGGCCTCGACCTGATGGCGCAGTGGCGCTTCAAGCTCGGCGGCGCCTGGACCGGCGACGTCTGGGGCAGCGCGAGCTGGGTGCGGGGCAAGATCGACGAGGGCGACGGCGTCGACTGGGACATCCCCTACGTCGCCAACCGGAAATACAAGCTCGGCGCGACCTTCCGCCATGGCGACCGCTTCAGCATCACGCCGCAGGTGCTGCTCATCGGCAAAACCGCCAACGGCCGCAAGCAGAACCGCAACGATCCGCCCGACCGTCTCGAAACTCCCGGCTACACCCTCGCGAACCTGCACGTCGGTTGGCACAAGCTGTTCGACGGCCGCGCCAGCCTCTGGCTCGACATCTACAACCTGTTCGACAAGCGCCACTACGCCGCCCACGGCTCGGCCAGCCGCACCTTCTACGACATGCCCCAGCAGCCGCGCAGCTGGATGGCTTTCCTCGAATACCGCTTCTGAGGCCGGCCATCCAGTGAGCTTCCCGCGCGCATTCCAGGCCATCGAGCGAGCGCTCCGCCGCGCCGCGCTGCTCCTGCTGCTGCTGGCGAGCATGCCGGCGCTGCCGACGCTGGCCCAGGGCGCGGGGGTATCGGAATACGCCGTCAAGTCGGCGCTGCTGTTCCGCCTGCCGCAGTTCGTCTATCGGCCCGACAACGCCGCCGACCCGCTGATGACCATCTGCCTGCTCGGCAGCAACCCCTTCGGCGGCGCGCTGGAGAAACTGGCGCAGACCCCCATCGACGGCCAGAGGATCTGGTACCGCAAGCTTTCCAGCATGGCGGAGGCGAACGCCTGCGACTTCATCTTCATCAGCCGCAGCGAGGCCGGCAACCTCGACGCCATCCTGCGCGTGCTCGCGCGCACGCCGGTGGTCACGGTTTCCGACATCGCCGGCTTCGCGCGCGCCGGCGGCATGGTGGAATTCTCCCTTGCCGCCGACGGCTCCGCGGTGGGCATCCTCATCAACCGCAAGGCGGCGCAGAAGCAGAACATCGAGTTCAACGCCCAGCTGTTGCGCCTGGCGCGGGTGGTCGAGCCATGAGGCGCGCCGGCCTGCGCCTGCTGCCGCGGCCGCGCACCATCCGCGGCCGGCTGGCGTTGCTGTCTTCCGGCTCCCTGCTGCTCGCCGTGCTGCTGGTCTTCGCCCTGATCCTCTACCAGCAGCAGCGCCTGATCCGCAACGAATGGGCCGATTCGCTGACCGCCCAGGCGCGCCTGGTCGCCACCAACAGCCAGGCGGCGCTCGCCTTCATGGACCGCCTCGAAGCCGCGCGCCTGCTCGGCGCGGTGGAAAGCAATCCCTCGGTGCGGCGCGCGCGCCTCCTGATCGGACCGGAGCGCCTCGTGTTCGCCGAGTTCGCCCGGCCCCAGACCTCCGGCCTGCCAGCGGTCGAGGTGCCCGCGGCGGGACGCGGCGCGCATTTCGGCGCCGGCCTGCTCACGGTCTGGGCGCCGATCCCCGGCGACGAGGCCTCGGTGGTGGAGCTCACCGCTTCCCTCGACATCATGCGCCAGGCCATGTTGCGCACCGCCGCCGAAACCGGCCTCGCCCTGCTGCTCGCCCTGAGCTTCTCGCTCTGGCTTTCCAGCCGCGTGGTGCGCCGGCTCGCCAAGCCGGTGGAAGAACTCAGCGAGCTGATGGCGCGCATCTCCGCCAACGCCACGCTGTCCGACCGCGTCAGGGTGCAGGGCGACGACGAGATCGCCCAGCTCGGCCACGGCTTCAACCGCATGATCGACACCCTGCAGGCGCGCGACCACGAGCTGCAGCTCTACCGCGCCGGCCTGGAGCGCCTGGTCGAGCAGCGCACCCACGAGCTCAGTCTCGCCACCGAGGAGGCCCACCGCGCCAACCGCGCCAAGTCCGACTTCCTGGCGCGCATGAGCCACGAGATCCGCACGCCGATGAACGCCATCATCGGCCTCGGCAAGCTGCTGCTGAAGACCAAGCTCGATCCGCAGCAGCGCGACTACCAGGAAAAGGTGCTCGCCTCCTCCGACGCGCTGCTCGGCGTCATCAACGACGTGCTCGACTATTCGCGCATCGAGGCCGGCAAGCTGGCCCTGGAGTCGATTCCCTTCGATCTCAACCAGGTGCTCAACAACGTTTCCAGCCAGGTGGCGCTGCGCGCCCAGGAAAAAGGGCTGGAGCTGCTGTTCCACGTCGATTCCGGGGTGCCGCGCCGCCTGGTCGGCGATCCGCTGCGTCTTGGCCAGGTGCTGGTCAACCTCGCCAACAACGCCGTCAAATTCACCGACCGGGGCGAGGTCGTCGTCAGCGTCGCCCTGGCGCGCAACCAGCCGGCCGGCAGCATCGCCCTCGAATTTTCCGTGCGCGACACCGGCATGGGCATCCCGTCCGAGCGCCTGGCCGAGCTGTTCTCGCCCTTCACCCAGGTGGATGACTCGATCACGCGCCGTTTCGGCGGCAGCGGCCTCGGCCTGGCCATCTGCAAGCAGCTCAGCGAGCTGATGGGTGGCGGCATCGCGGTCGAAAGCACGCCGGGAACCGGCAGCCTGTTCCGCTTCTCCGCCTGCTTCGGCATCGCCTCGGAGCAGCCGGAGCTGGTTCACGCCGGCCAGCTGGACGGCAGGCACGCGCTGGTGATCGACGACAACCCGAGCGCGCGCGAGATCCTCGCCGCCATGCTGCGCCAATTCGGCATGCGCGCCGAGACCTGCGGCGGCGGCGCCGAGGGGCTGGCGCGGCTGCGCGAGGCCGCCGCCGCCGGCGACGCCTTCCAGCTCGTGCTGCTCGACTGGCTGATGCCGGAGATGGACGGCATCGAGACCGCGCGGCGCATCCATGGCGCCGCCGCCGCCCTCGGCGGCGTGCCGGCCGTGCTGATGGTCACCGCCGGCGCCCACGAGAAGGTCGCCGACCGGCTCGCCGCCGCCGGCATCCACCATGTCCTCGCCAAGCCGGTCAGCGAATCCTCGCTCTACGACACCCTGCTCGAAGTGCTGCTCGGCGACGTGGTCGCCAGCGCCCAGCGCCGCCACCGCGCCGCCGGACGCGAGGCGCGGCACGACTTCGGCGCGATCCAGGACGCCCCCGTGCTGCTCGTCGACGATGTCGATCTCAACCGCGTCGTCGCGCTCGCCTTCCTGCGCCAGGCCGGCGTGCGCGTGGACACCGCGACCAACGGCTGCGAGGCCCTGGCCAAGATCGCCGCGCGCGACTACGCGCTGGTGCTGATGGACATCCAGATGCCGGGCATGGACGGCCTGACCGCCACGCGCGAGCTGCGCAAGGATCCGCGCCACCGCGACCTGCCGGTCGTCGCCATGACCGCCCACGCCATGAGCGGCGACCGCGAGCGCAGCCTGGCGGCCGGCATGAACGACCACCTGACCAAGCCGATCGACCCCGAGGCGCTCTACGCCGTGCTGCTGCGCTGGATCAAGCCGCGTCCCGCCGCGCCGGCCGGGGCCGCCGACGATTCGGCGGCCGAGATCGACGCCCTGCTGGCGGACGACACGCCGGTCGAGATTCCCGAGCTCGACGGCATCGACCGGGAAAGCGGCCTCGCCAACCACCTCGCCTGCCCCGCCCTCTACCTGCGCAGCCTGCGCGGCTTCCGGCGCGAATGCGGCGGCAGCGCCGAGGCCATCGCCGCCGCCAGCGCCGGCCGCGACCACGCCCAGGCGCGCCGCCTCGCCCACTCCCTCAAGTCGGTCGCCGCCACCATCGGCGCCGCGACGCTCGCCGAGCGGGCCGGCGCCCTCGAAGAGCGCTGCGCCGACGGCGAGATGGCGGCCGGGGAGATCGCCGCCTGCGCCGCCGAGCTGCGCCGCGTGCTCGCCGCGCTGGAGCCGCTGGAGCGGGAGACGGCGCCCGCCGGGGCGCGCTGATGGAAAACCATCTCGGCGACATCGCGCGCGTCATCCAGCTCGCCGTCGCGCCGGTGTTCCTGCTCACCGCCATCGCCACGCTCATCAACGCCCTCAACACGCGCCTCGGCCGGGTCGTCGACCGCCGCCGCGTCATCCTCGGTCGCGTCGAGGCCGGCAAGCCGGCGGACCCGGCCGTCGCGGCCGAGCTCGCGCTGCTGGCGCGCCGCAGCCGCCTCGTCTACTTCGCCATCTTCTGCATCGTGCTGAGCGGCCTGCTGGTCTGCCTCGTCGTCGCCAGCGCCTTCGTCGGCGCCCTGGTCGCCGTCGACCTCGCGCGCGTCGTCGCCGCCACCTTCATTCTCTCCATGCTCGCCATGATCGCCGGCCTCGCGCTGTTCCTGCGCGAGATCTACCTCGGCGTCAGCACCGGCACCCACCGCAATCGCTGAAACTCGGCGCCGGCGCCACGGTGCCGCCGGGACATGCCCGTAAAATCGCGCCATGCAAACCGCCGGCACCCGACCCGTGGCCGTGTTCATCCGCCACGGCCAAAGCGAATGGAACCGCACCGACCGCTTCACCGGCTGGACGGACATCGACCTCAATCCCGCCGGCGTCGAGGAAGCCGCCGCGGCCGGCCGGCGCCTCGCGGCGGCCGGCTTCGCCTTCGACGAAGTCCACGTCTCGGTGCTCGGGCGCACGCGCCACACCGCCGAGACCCTGCTCGCCGCCGGCGGCTGGGCGGGCGTGCCGATCCACGCATCCTGGCGCCTCAACGAACGCCACTACGGCGCCCTGCAGGGCATGGTCAAGCAGGAGATCTTCGCCGCCTGGGGCGAGGAAAAATCGCGCCGCTGGTGGCGCGGCTACCACGAGCCGCCGCCCGCGCTGGCCGACGAAGATCCGCGCCACCCGCGCCACGACCCGCGCTACCGCGACCTCGATCCCGCCCTGCTGCCCGCCACCGAGAGCCTGCGCGACTGCCAGCGCCGCGCGCTGCCCTACTGGAACGAAGTCTTGCTGCCGGGCATCGCCGCCGGCCGGCGGCTATTGGTCGTCAGCCATGGCAACACCCTGCGCGGCCTCGTCATGCACCTCGACGGCATCTCGGCCGCGGACATGGAACACGTCGAGATTCCCTCCGGCATGCCGCTGGTCTATCGGTTCTCGGCAGATATGCGGATCGCGTGTCGGGAGTGGCTGGCGTAGCCGGCGGAAAAGTCGGCGCCGGCGGGACGGTGCGTCAGTCATGCGCCGGCCAAGGGATGGCCGGCTAGCGGGTTTCAGCCCTCGCCGTCGAAACTCGGCGCCGGCGAGACGGTGCCGGCGTCGCCGGGTTTGCGGCTCTTGCGGCGGCGGCGTTTCTTCGGGCCGGTGTCGGGGCGCAGCATGGCTTCGCGCGCGTCGTTGTCGGCGAGCTGGAAGTCGCGCCACCAGTCGGCGAGTTCCTGGGGCGCCTCGCCGCTGGCGGCGCGCAGGTGCAGGAAGTCCCAGGCGGCGCGGAAGCGCGGCTGCTCGACGAGACGGAAGGGGGCGCGGCCGCCGCGCTTCTCGAAGCGCGGCTGCAGCACCCAGATTTCCGTGATGTAGCCGGCGGTGCGACGCGTGATGGCGAGTTTTTCGCCCTGGGTGTCGAGCACCTCGTCCATGGCGGCGTGCAGCGCCGGCACGGGCAGTTCATCGCGCTTCTTGCGCGCTTCCCAGTTGGCCAGCACCTCGTGCCAGAGCAGGGTGGCGAACAGGAAACCGGGAGAGGTACGCTTGCCGGCGCGCACGCGCTGGTCGGTGTCGGCCAGCGAGAGCATGACGAACTTCTCGCCGAGGGGCTGTTCGAGGATGACGTCGAGCAGCGGCAGCAGGCCGTGGTGCAGGCCCTCGCCGCGCAGGCGGTGCAGCGACTCGACGGCGTGGCCGGAGAACAGCAGCTTGAGCATCTCGTCGAACAGGCGCGCGGCGGGCACGTTCTCGATGAGTTCGGCCATTTCGCGGATCGGCGCCTGCACCTGCGGGTCGAGGCGCAGGTCGAGCTTGGCGGAGAGGCGGATGGCCCGCAGCATGCGCACCGGGTCCTCGCGGTAGCGCGCGCGCGGGTCGCCGATCATGCGCAGGGTCTTGCGCTGCAGGTCGCGCACGCCGTGGTGGTAGTCGAACACCTCGCCGCTGGAGGGGTCGTAGTAGAGCGCATTGACGGTGAAGTCGCGGCGCGCGGCGTCGTCTTCCATGCTGCCCCAGACGTTGTCGCGCAGCACGCGGCCGTGTTCGTCCTTCTCGGTGTTCTCGTCGTGCGCGGCGCGGAAGGTGGAGACCTCGATGGTTTCCTGGCCGAACAGCACATGCACGATCTGGAAGCGCCGGCCGATGATGCGCGAGCGGCGGAACAGGGCGCGCACCTGGTCGGGGGTGGCGTCGGTGGCGACGTCGTAGTCCTTGGGTTCGATGCCGGCGATCAGGTCGCGCACCGCGCCGCCGACCACGTAGGCGCGGTGGCCGGCCTGCTGCAGCGTCTCGCAGGTGCGGCGCGCGCCCGGCGACACGCCCTCGGGGCGGATGCCGTGTTCCTTGGCCGGAATGATTTCGACGGGATGGGGCGAGGGTTCGCCGCGCTTGAAGACGCGGCGCAGCAGCTTGCGGATCATGCTTTTATCTTCTTCGAATGGGGCAGCATCATACCCGAAGCTCAGCGCAGGCTGAGGATCGGCCAGCCCTGGGCGGCGGCGTGGGCGCGCAGGGTGTCGTCGGGATCGACGGCGACGGGGTGGCTCACCATGGCGAGCAGGGGCAGGTCATTGAGGGAGTCGCTGTAGAACACCGTCTCGCCGAAGGCGCCCCACCACAGGCCGAGTTCTTCGAGCCAGGTTTCGACGCGGGCGATCTTGCCCTCGCGGAAGGCGGGCAGGCCGCGCGGCGCGCCGGTGAAGCGGCCGCCTTCGTGGGCCGGCACGGTGGCCACGAGGTGCGGGATGCCGAACTCGCGGCAGATCGGGCCGGTGACGAAGCTGTTGGTGGCGGTGACGATGGCGCACAGGTCGCCGGCATCGAGGTGGCTTTGCACCAGCGCGCGCGCCGGCGCGCCGATGATCGGCTTGATGCGCGTTTCCATGAATTCGCGGTGCCAGGCGTCGAGTTCGGCGCGGTCGTGGCGCGAGAGCGGCGCGAGCTGGAAGGCGAGGAAGGCGTGGATGTCGAGGGTGCCGGCTTTGTAGTCGTCGTAGAAGGCCTGGTTCTTCGCCTCGTGCACCTCGCGGTCGAGCACGCCCTTGGAAATGAGGAACTGGGCCCACTCGAAGTCGGAATCGCCGCTGAGCAGGGTGTTGTCGAGATCAAACAGGGCTAGGTTCATTTTGTTTGGAAACATGTTGGAGTTGCAGGGCTTCCTTGAGCAGCGGCAGCGTGGCGGGGCGCTGGCGTTCGAGGGTGGTGCGGTCGAGGTGGTCGAGCACGGCCATCAGCGAGGGCAGGTCGCGCCGGCCGTGGGCGAGCAGGTAGCGCACCAGGGCGTCGTCCACCTTGAAGCCGCGCTCCTCGGCGTGGCGGTGCAGGGCGGCGGCCTTCTGCTCGTCGTCGAGGGTCTTCACTTCGTAGATCAGCGTCTGGCCGACGCGGGTGCGCAGATCCTCGCGCAGGCCGAGCTGCAGCGGCGGCGCGCCGCCGGCCAGCAGCAGGCCGAGGCCGATGACGCGCGCGGTGTTGTAGATGCGGAACAGGGCGATCTGCGCCGCGTCGTCGAGCGCGTCGATGTCGTCGACGATCAGGAGACCGCCGGGGGCGGCGTTGAAGCAGGCGGCTGCCGGCCGGTCGGCGAGCAGCAGCGCCGGGCGCCGGCGCATCGCCAGGGCCGCGACGGCGGAGAGCAGGTGGCTCTTGCCGCTGCCTTCGGGACCCCAGAGGTAGATGGCGTCGAAGCAGCCGGGTTCGGCGAGGGCGCGCAGCCGCGCCAGCAGTTCCTGGTTCGCGCCGGCGATGAAGTTTTCGAAGCTGGGCGGCTGGGCGGGTTGGAGGTCGAGCAGCAGTTGGGTCAATTCGGGGGGCGGTCGGGCAGGTCAATTCCGGTAAAATCCGCGTCTTCTTGCGCGGCAGCGCGAATTATCGCCGCATTTCCACCTTACCGGCCGGGTTTAAACGATGAGCACAGCTTCCACCACCTCCATGACCTACCGCGACGCGGGGGTCGATATCGACGCCGGCGACGCGCTGGTCGAACGCATCAAGCCCGCCGCCAGGCGCACCATGCGTCCCGAGGTGCTCGGCGGCATCGGCGGCTTCGGCGCGCTGTTCGAGATCTCGAAGAAGTTCAAGGAGCCCGTGCTCGTTTCCGGCACCGACGGCGTCGGCACCAAGCTCAAGCTGGCCTTCGAGTTCAACCGCCACGACACCGTCGGCCAGGACCTGGTGGCGATGAGCGTGAACGACATCCTCGTGCAGGGCGCCGAGCCGTTGTTCTTCCTCGACTACTTCGCCTGCGGCAAGCTCGACGTCGCCACCGCCGCGACGGTGGTCGAGGGCATCGCCAAGGGCTGCGAACTCTCCGGCTGCGCGCTGATCGGCGGCGAGACCGCCGAGATGCCCGACATGTATCCGGCCGGCGAATACGACCTGGCCGGCTTCGCCGTCGGCGCGGTGGAAAAATCCAGGATCATCGACGGCAAGTCGATCAAACCCGGCGACGCGGTGCTCGGTCTGGCTTCTTCCGGCGCGCACTCGAACGGCTATTCGCTGATCCGCCGCATCGTCGCGCGCGCCAAGCCCGACCTCAAGGCGGACTTCCACGGCCGTCCCTTCGAGGATGCGCTGATCGCGCCGACGCGCATCTACGTGAAGTCGATGCTCAGGCTCATGGAGAGCGTGACGGTCAAGGGCATGGCCCACATCACCGGCGGCGGCATCACCGGCAACGTGCCGCGCGTGCTGCCCGAAAACGTCACCGCCGTGATCGAGCAATCCGCCTGGACCCTGCCGCCGTTGTTTCAGTGGCTGCAGAAAGAGGGCAACGTCGCCGACGACGAAATGCACCGCGTCTTCAACTGCGGCATCGGCATGGTGGTGATCGTGGATGCCGCCGACGCCGCCAGGGCCGCCGAACTGCTGACCGCCGCCGGCGAAACCGTCTACAGCCTCGGCCGCATCGAAGCCCGCCAGCCCGGCCAGGAACAGACGATCATCAGGTAAGAAAAAGTCGGCGCTCGCGGGACGGTGAGTGCCGCACTGCTCGCACCGACTTTCGGTGCAGGCTAACCGGCATCAGCCGGTTAAGCGCCGCAGGCGCGGCCACAGCCAAAAGTCGGCGCTGGCAAGACGGCGATGCGGAGCCAACTCCACGCAGCCTTTCCGCCGCGCCGCCGCAAGGAAAGGCGGCACGCGGCGAAGCCGCAACCCGCTCCGTACCTCCGATAAGCGCTCCCCATAATAATCGAGCGCAGCGAGCACCAAGTCTCCCCTCCTGCGAAGGGCGTAGGCGGGGTTGCGTGGAGCACTGCTCCGCGCCGCCGTAGCCGGCTGGCTGTGCAAAGCCGGCCGTGGGCGGGGCTGGGGGAGGTCGGGCGTACCCTAGCCGCCTAAACGCGCCCGCTCTTCGCGCTGCACGTCGGTGATGAAGCGCTGCAGCTGGTTTTCCACCGCATGGCTGATCTTGGCGAAGTTGCAGCCGATGCGGTTGTAGTGGCGGTCGCCGCGCTGCACCTGGTTCATGTTGCAGACTTCCAGGTCCACCTCCAGCACGCCGATGCCCTTCAGCTCGATGCGCGCGCGCGCCAGCTTCTGGCCGAGCGCGAAGGGGCTGGGGCCGGCGGGGAACTCGGCGCCGATGCCGCCGATGCTGATATCCACCACCGAGAGCTGCATCGCCTTGCCGTCCGGCAGGGCGACGGTACAGGGCGGGCGGCGCGTCATCGGCAGCACCAGGCGGAAGAACTCGCGGCGCTGCAGGCGCGTGTAGTGGTCGGGCAGGTTGGTGACGAAGGCGCGGCGCTTCTGGAAGGTGGTTTCGCGCACGGCGCCGGTGACGAAGTGGTTCTTCACCCCATGCGGGGCGCAGGCGAAGAAGTTGCGGTCGCTCTGCAGCAGCTTGCGGTTGGACTCCTCGCTGCCACCCCAGTCGAAGATCAGCTGGTTCGCCTCGTCGTTGAGGTTGAGCAACACCGTCAGCACGGTCTCGTCGCCGCCGCCGAAAATCACGCTGACCCGCTCGCCGTCGTTGATCAGCTGGTTCAGATAGAACAGGATCTCCCGGCGGTTGTGGGTGGTGAACTTCTCGAGTTCTTCGGCGTTGATGGTCTGGTCGCTCATGCGTTTCGGCCCGGCGCGCGGGCGAGGAATTTATCCGTTTCGGCCAGTATTTTCGCAGCAGATGCCGAATCCGCCAAGTCCGCCGCGAGATCGATGGCGCCGGCCGCGTCCAGGGAGCGCAGCCAGGTGAGCTGGCGCTTGGCGAACTGGCGCGTGGCGAAGGTGCCGCGGTCGGCCAGTTCGGCGCGCGGCAGGTGGCCTGCCAGCATTTCCCAGACCTGGCGGTAGCCGACGCAGCGCATCGAGGGCAGCCCGGCGGTCAGCCGGTATTTCGCGCGCAGCATCTCGACCTCGCCGACCAGCCCGGCGGCCAGCATGGCGTGAAACCGTCGCTCGATGCGCTCGTGCAGGATTCCGCGCTCCGGCGCGGCCAGCGCGACGGTGAACAGGCGGTAGGGCAGCGGCGCGGCCTTCTGGTCGGCCCAGAAGTCGCCGAGGGGCTTGCCGGTGAGGCGCAGCACTTCGAGGGCGCGCTGGATGCGCTGGGAATCGTTGGGCGCGAGGCGGGCGGCGGTCGCCGGGTCGCCCTGGGCCAGCTCGGCGTGCAGCGCCGGCCAGCCGCGCGCCGCCGCCTCGGCGTCGATGGCGGCGCGCAGCGCGGGATCGGCCTCGGGCAGGTCGGCGAGGCCCTCGCGCAGGGCCTTGTAGTAGAGCATCGTGCCGCCGACCAGCAGCGGCACCTTGCCGCGCGCCGTGATTTCGTCCATGACGCGGAGGGCGTCGGCGCGGAACTGGGCGGCCGAGTAGCGCTCCTCGGGCGTGATGAGGTCGATCAGGTGGTGCGGGTAGCGCGCGAGCGTCGCCTGGTCCGGCTTGGCAGTGCCGATGTCCATGTCGATGAACACCTGGGCCGAATCGAGGCTGACGATCTCGACGGGAAAGCGGTCGGCAATGGCGAAGGCGAGCTCGGTCTTGCCGCTCGCGGTCGGGCCGATCAGGGCGATGGCCGGGGGCAGGGGGCGGCTCATTTTCCCCGCATGAACAGCTTGTCGAGGTCGGCCAGGGAAAGCTGCACCCAGGTCGGCCGGCCGTGGTTGCACTGGTCGGCGCGTTCGGTGGCTTCCATCTGGCGCAGCAGGGCGTTCATCTCGGGCAGCGTCAGGCTGCGGCGCGCGCGCACGGCGCCGTGGCAGGCCATGGTGGCGAGCAGTTCGTTGCGGCGCGTCGCCAGCACGCGGCTGGCGGGCTGCTCGGCCAGTTCGGCGAGCAGGGCGCGGGCGAGGTTCTCGACGTTGCCCCCCGCCAGCAACGCCGGCACGCCGCGCACGGCGAGCTGTTGCGGGCCGGCCGGGGCGATCGCGAAGCCGAGGGTGGCGAGGGCCTCGGCCTGCTCCTCGGCGCAGGCGAGCTCGCGGGCGCTGGCGGCGAACAGCACGGGCACGAGCAGCGCCTGCGTCGTCGGCGCGGCGTCGGCGGCGGCCTTGAGCTTTTCGTAGAGCACGCGCTCGTGGGCGGCGTGCATGTCCACGAGCACGAGACCCTGGGCGTTCTGCGCGAGGATGTAGATGCCCTGCAGCTGGCCGAGGGCGAAGCCGAGCGGGCTGTCCTGGGCTTCGGCCTGAAAAGTCGGCGCTGGCGGGACGGTGGCGGCGGTGGGCGGGGTGCTGGCCGCATCCGCGAACGCCTGGCGCGCGAAGTCGAGATAGGCGCGGGCATCGGGCTCGCGCAGCGACAGGGCGGACTGGCTCGGTACTTGAAGAGTCGGCGTGATCGCGGGCGATGGGACGGTGGCTGGCATTACCTCCGTCCGCGCGGCGGCGAGCGGCTCGGCCAGCGCGCGCTGCAGGGCGTGGAAGACGAACTGATGCACGCCGCGCGCGTCGCGGAAGCGCACCTCGGTCTTGGCCGGATGGACGTTGACGTCCACGGCGGCGGGGTCGAGTTCGAGGAACAGCACGTAGGCCGGATGGTGGGCGCCGTGCAGGATGTCGGCGTAGGCCTCGCGCGCCGCGTGGATCAGCAGCTTGTCACGCACGAAGCGGCCATTGACGAAGAAGTACTGCTCGGCGCGCGAGGGCTTGGCGTAGGCGGGCAGGGCGGCGAAGCCGGAAAGCCGCAGCGGGCCGGCCTCCGTATCCACGGCGCGGGCGTGGGCGAGGAAGGGCTCGCCCATCAGGTCGCGCGCGCGGCCGCGGAAGTCGGTGGCGGGCAGGCGGCGCTTGACCTGGCCGTTGTGGCTCAGGCTGAAGGCGACGTCGGGGCGCGCCTGGGCCATGCGCACCAGCACGTCGTCGCAGTGGGCGAATTCGGTGGCGGCGCTCTTGAGGAACTTGCGCCGCGCCGGCGTGTTGAAGTAGAGATCCGCGACGACGATCACCGTGCCGGCGGCAAGGGCGGCGGGCGCGCAGTCCGGCGCGCCGGCGTCGAGCTTCCAGGCGTGGCCGGCGTCGGCGGTGCGGCTGGTGATCGATACCCGCGCCACGGCGGCGATCGAGGCCAGCGCCTCGCCGCGGAAGCCGTAGCTGGCGACGCGTTCGAGATCGTCAAGTGTGGCGATCTTGCTCGTGGCGTGGCGCGCGAAGGCGAGCGGCAGGTCCTCGCGCGGGATGCCGCCGCCGTCGTCGGCGACGCGGATCAGCTTGACGCCGCCTTCCTCGATCTGCGCGTCGATCCTGGTCGCGCCGGCGTCGAGGCTGTTCTCGACCAGCTCCTTGAGCACCGAGGCGGGACGCTCGACCACCTCGCCGGCGGCGATCTGGCTGATGAGGAGGTCGGGAAGGGGATGGATGCGCGGCATGGGTCGCGCATTATAGGTGGCGACGTCCGGGAACCCCCCGCTGTTCGCCGTCTAGGGGCTCTTGGGGGCTGGGGTAAACTGCGCCGCCATGGAATTCCTGCCTCAATTCGTCGCGCAGTTCATCGACATCGTCCTGCACCTGGACCGTCATCTCGCCCTGCTGGTCGCGGAATACGGCGTCTGGATCTACGCGATCCTCTTCGCCATCGTCTTCTGCGAGACCGGCCTGGTGGTGACGCCCTTCCTGCCCGGCGATTCGCTGCTGTTCGTCGCCGGCGCGCTGGCGGCCACCGGTGGCATGGACATCCAGGTGCTGATCGCCGTGCTGATGAGCGCGGCGGTGCTCGGCGACAACGTCAATTACTGGATCGGCCGCTGGGTCGGCGGCCATGTGCTGCGCTGGGGCGAGGGCTCGCGCTTCTTCAACCGCGCCGCCTACGACAAGACCCACGCCTTCTACGAGCGCTACGGTCCGCTGACCATGACCATGGCGCGCTTCGTGCCGCTGGTGCGCACCTTCGCCCCTTTCGTCGCCGGCGTCGCGCGCATGCACTACCCGCGCTACTTCGCCTTCGACCTGCTCGGCGCGGTGCTCTGGGTCTTCTCGTTGACCCTGGCCGGCTATTGGTTCGGCAACCTGCCGGCGGTGAAGAACAATCTCTCCCTGGTCATCGTCGGCATCGTCGTCCTCTCGGTGTTGCCGATGGCGGTGGGCTGGCTGCGGCAGCGCCGCCGCGGGGCGCGTGCGTGAAGCGGCGCGCCTGGCTCCTCATGCTGGCCGCCCCCTTGCTGGCGGCCTGCGTGTCGAGCCCGGCGCAATTCGTCAAGACCGACATCGACCGCATCGCCGACCTGCACCGGCGCGAGGCGGACGCCAGCCTGATGCGCCTGGCCGAGAAACTCTACAAGCGCAATCCGCGCGAATGGAGGAAAGGCGGCCACGCCAGCCTTGACGCCGCGCTGACCCACCTAGGCGCCGTCGCCCGGGCCGGCCTCTCCCCCGAGCCGGTGGCGCGCGACGGCCGGCGCGGCGCGGCGATCCTGCTCGCCGGGCTGCGCGAGGATTATCCCCACGACCGCGTCGCCGCCTTCGTCGGCGGGCTGGCGAACATGCTGCACGACGCCTTCGACGGCAAGCCCGAGTTCTACGCCCTCGACGAACTCGACGCCCAGAAGCTCTACAATGCGGCCCGCAACGCCGAGATCGCCGCCTGGAAGCTCGCCAACGCGCGCCGCGGCCAGGCCGAGGACGACATTCCCGCCGGCGCGCCGCTGCTGTTTTCCAACGAGATGGCGCCGCTGCAGAACCTGAGCTTCGAGCGCGAGTTCGGCCGCCTGATCGGCAATCTCGACCTGCTCTCGCGCATCGCCGCCGACAAGCACCAGCGCACCGTCGTCAAGGTGGTGCAGAACCTCGCCACCGCCATCTTCCTACCGATCAAATGAAGAACTACGTCATCCTGATTTCCGGCCGCGGCAGCAACATGCAGGCGCTTATCGACGCGCGCCTGCCCGGCGCCTGCGTCGGCGTCATCAGCAACCGGCCCGACGCCGCCGGCCTCGCCTGGGCCGCCGAACGCGGCGTGCCGACCGCCGTCATCGACCACAAGGCCTTTCCCTCCCGCGACGCCTTCGACGCCGCGCTGGCCGCCGAGATCGAGGCGCGCGGCGCCGAGCTGGTGCTGCTCGCCGGCTTCATGCGCGTGCTCACCGAGCCCTTCGTGCGCCGCTTCGAGGGGCGGCTGGTGAACATCCATCCCTCGCTGCTGCCCTCCTTCCCCGGCCTGCACACCCACGAGGCCGCGCTGCAGACCGGCGTGCGCGTGCATGGCTGCACGGTGCATTTCGTCACCCCCAGCCTCGATTGCGGGCCGATCATCGTCCAGGCCGCCGTGCCCGTGCTGCCCGGCGACGACGCCGATGGACTCGCGGCGCGCGTGCTCAGGCAGGAGCACCTCGTCTATCCCCAGGCCGCACGCGGCATCCTCGCAGGCCGCTGTCGGCTGGAGGCGGACCGCGTGGTCTGGTCCGACGACGCCACCCCGCCCGAAAGCGCCCTGCGCGTGCCGGCGGGCGGATGAATGTCGGTTGGCGCGAGCCCGTGCGCCGGCCTTTCCTGCTGGCGCTGGCGGCATCGCTGCTGCTGCATCTGCTCGCGCTGAGCGCACCTGGCTGGCGCCTGCCCTGGCCGGAGGACGAGCGCCGGGCCCCGCCCCTGGCGGCGACGCTGGCCGCGCCGCCAGCGCCGCCGGCCCCGCCCCTGGCCCAGTCGCGGCCGCTCAAGCCGAAGCCGGCCGTGCCGGCGTTGCCCGAGGCGTCGCGCTCGGTGGCACCGCGCGAACCGGAACGACCCTTGCCGCCGCCCCCGGTCGAGCAGGCAACGCCGGAGGCGGCGCCGGTGCCCGAGGAGGCGCCTCCTGTCACCGTCCCATCAGCGCCGACTTTTGGTTCCGGCGGCGCTGCCGCGCCTGCGCCGGAAGCCGGGGAGGGCACGGATACGCTCGCCGCCCCGCCAGCCCCACAGGGATTTCCCGCGGTCACGCCGACGTTTGCCGACACCTGGCCGAAGCGCGGCCTGATCCGCTTCGAGATCACGCGCGGGGAGGGCGGGCTGCTCGTCGGCCAGAGCGAGCACCGCTGGAGCCACGACGGCAGGAACTACGAACTGCGGGCGCTCACCGAAACCATCGGCCTCGCCGCCCTGTTCCGCCCCGCCACGGTGCGCCAGGAAAGCCGCGGCAGCTTCGACGCGGGCGGGCTGCGCCCGGTGGAATTCAACGCCCGGCGCGACGGCAAGCTCAAGGACAGCGTGCGCTTCGACGTCGGCCAGCGCCGCATCTTCCTCGGCAACGGCGGCAGCGCCGCGCTGGCGGAAGGGGCGCAGGACCTGCTTTCCATCTTCTACCAGCTCGGCGCCCTGCCGCCCGAGGCGTCCGAGGCCGCGCTGACGGTGGCGACGGGGCGCAAGGTGGAAAGCTATGCGATCATCGCGCTGGAAACCCTGACCCTGGAGACGCCCTTCGGTCCGCGCAGCGTGCGCCACCTGCGGCTGCCGGACACCCGCGACGGCGAAAACGCCGATGCCGGCGCATCCACCGAGGTCTGGCTCGACACCGTCACCCGCCTGCCCCTGAAGATCCGCCACCGCGATCGCAAGGGCGATGTTTATGACCAGACCGTCACCGCGATCGAATTGGCCGGCGACGAATAGAAAGCGAAGCATGAACCGCATTACCCGCAGCCTCATCGAACAGACCATCAAGGCCACCGTGGACCTGCTGGCCCTGCGCCAGCCCGCCGACGCGGCGCTCTCGGCCTTCTTCCGCGATCACCACGCCGGACCGCGCGAACGCGCCTTCATCGCCGAGGCGGCCTATGCCGTGCTGCGCCGCCGCCGCACGCTGGGCGCCTGGATCGGTCCCGACGCCAACCCGAAGCAGCTGGTGCTCGCCGCGCTGATCCGCCATTGCGGCGTCAGCCAGCGCGCGCTGGAAGAGGCGATCTCGCCACGCGACGCCGAGTGGCTCGCCCGGCTCAAGGCAACGTCCGAACCCGAGCTGCCGCTCGCCGAAAAAACCGACCTGCCCGACTGGCTCGCGACGCGTCTCGCCGCGCTGATGCCCGAGGACGAACTGCTCGCCCTGGCGCGCGCGCTCAACCAGCCGGCGCCCCTCGACCTGCGCGTGAACGCGCTCAAGGCCAACCGCGCCGAGGTGCTCGCCCAGCTGGAGCGCGAGGGTATTCCCGGCGGCGCCTGTCCCTATGCGCCGGAGGGCATCCGCCTCGCCGGCAAGCCCGCGCTGTCGCGCACGCCGCTGTTCCTTTCCGGCGCCATCGAGGTGCAGGACGAGGGCAGCCAGCTGCTCGGTCACCTGCTGGCGCCGAAGCGCGGCGAGATGGTCGTGGACTTCTGCGCCGGCGCCGGCGGCAAGACCCTGCTGCTCGGCGCGCTGATGCGCTCCACCGGGCGGCTCTACGCCTTCGACGTGTCCGAAAAGCGGCTGGCGAAGCTCAAGCCGCGCCTCGCGCGTTCGGGCCTGTCCAACGTGCATCCGGTCGCCATCGCCCACGAGAATGACCAGCGCGTCAAGCGCCTGGCCGGCAAGTGCGACCGCGTGCTGGTGGACGCACCCTGCTCGGGCCTCGGCACGCTACGGCGCAATCCCGACCTCAAGTGGCGCCAGAGCCCGGAAAGCGTGGCGGAACTGGTGGTCAAGCAGGCGTCCATCCTCGCCGCCGCCGCCAAGTTGCTGAAACCGGGCGGCCGTCTGGTCTATGCCACGTGCAGCCTGCTGCCCGAGGAGAACGCGCGGATCGTCGATGCCTTCCTCGCCGCCCATCCCGGGTTCGCGCGCCGGCCGGCGGGCGAGGTGCTCGCCGCCCAGGGCATCGCCATCGCGCTGGCCGGCCCAGACCTGCAGCTGGCGCCGCATACGCACGGCACCGACGGCTTCTACGCGGCGGTGCTGGAACTCGGCAAATGATGCGTTTCCTGCTGGCCGCCGCGCTGGCGCTGCTGGCGCCCGCGGCGCCGGCGACGGAACTGCCGGCGACCGGCACGGTCGAGGTGTTGTTTACTCCCTGGGACGACGCCGAGGGCGCGTTGCTGCGCGAGATCGGCGCGGCGAAGCAGACCATCCACGCCCAAGCCTATCTCGTCACCAGCCGCAATATCGCGCGCGCGCTGACGGAGGCGCACGAACGCGGCGTGCGCGTGGCGCTGCTGGCCGACCGCGAGCTGGTGGCGAAGGGCGAGAAGTCCCTGGTACCGCAGCTGCGGGCCGCCGGCATCGAGGTGCGCCTGGAAACCCGCTATGCCGCCGCGCACAATAAAATCCTGCTCATCGACGCGGAAAGGGACAGGCCCGTGGTGATCACCGGCAGCTACAACTTCACTTATTCGGCGCAGGCGCGCAACGCGGAAAACCTGCTGATCCTGCGCGGCAACCGCCCGCTGGCGCGCGCCTACCTGGACAACTGGCGGCGCCATCGCGACGATGCGCTGCCGTTCGACGCGGCGCTCCTGCCATGACAGCGCCCGGCAGCTTGTTGCTCGATCTTTGGGGCGACCTGCAACAGCCGCAGGTGCTCTGGCAGGCGGCGGTGCTGCTGCTGTGTCTGGGGCTGGCCTGGCTGGCCGACGCCCGCGTGCGCGCATATCGGCTACTCAGCGGCACGCCGGAAAGCCGTGTCCGTCAGCTTGGCCAGCGCAGCCTGCAACGGCTGACATTCCCGTTGGCCGCCCTGGTGCTGGTGCTGCTGGCGCGTCCGCTGCTCGCGCATTGGCACAGCGTCAATTTGCTGTCGTTGGCGATCCCGCTGCTGACTTCGCTGGCGGTGATCCGCATGGTGTTCTTCGCCCTGCGCCTGGGCGTGCCGACGGCGCAGTGGCTGTCCAGCTTCGAAAAAATCTTCGCCGCCTTTGCCTGGTGCGTCGTCGCGCTGCATCTCAGCGGCCTCCTGCCGGGGCTGATCGCCTTGCTGGACGGCATCCGTTTCGGCCTCGGCGCGCAGCAGCTCTCGTTGTGGCGCCTGTTGCAGGGGGTTGGCACTGTGCTCGGCGGGCTGTTGCTGGCGATCTGGCTGGGTGGTCTCGTCGAAGCCAAGCTGAGCGCCGCCGCGACGCTCGACAGCAACCTGCGCGCGGTGTTTGCCCGGCTGGCGCGCGCGCTGCTGCTGGTGCTGGCCGTGCTGATCGGCCTGCCGCTGGTCGGTATCGACCTGACCATGCTCTCGGTGTTCGGTGGCGCGTTCGGTGTCGGTCTCGGCTTCGGCCTGCAGAAAATCGCCGCCAACTACGTTTCCGGCTTCATCATCCTGCTCGACCGCTCGATCCGCATCGGCGACGTCATCGCCGTCGGCAACGAGCGCGGCGAGGTGACGCGCATCACCACGCGCTACACGGTGCTGCTGGCGCGCAGCGGCCTGGAGATGATCGTGCCGAACGAGATGCTGGTGGGGTCGGTGATCGCCAACGAAACCCACACCGACAGCAAGGTGCGGATTCCGATTCGCGTCCAGGTTGCCTACGGCTCCGATCTGGAGCGGGTGCAGGCGCTGCTGATCGAGGCGGCGCTGACCCAGCCGCGAGTGTTGCGCGATCCGCCGCCGCGGGCCAACGTGACGGCATTCGCCGATTCCGGCATCGATCTGGAGCTGCGGTTCTGGATCGCCGATCCCGAGGCCGGCACCGGCCAGATCAGGTCGGAGATCCATCTGGCGATCTGGCGGGCGTTCCAGGCGGAGAAAATCGAGATCCCCTTCCCGCAGCGCGAAGTGCGCGTGCTCAATCGCTAGCGCGCGGCGGCGACGGTCCGCCGGCAACGGCCGGCGCGACCGGAGGGAATTCGTGCGGGACCGGCGCGGCGGCGTCGCCGCGCAGGCCGAGCCGGATGTCGTTGCCCGTCGGCTTCTGGTAGAGACGCAGGCTAAATTCAGGCAGGATCGCCAGCAGATGGTCGAAGATGTCGGCCTGAATTTCTTCGTAGCTCACCCAGGCGGTGGTGGCGGTGAAGCAATAGATTTCCAGCGGCGCGCCTTCGGAGGTGGGTTCGAGGGCGCGCACCATCAGCGTCATGTCCTGGCGAATCCGCGGATGGGCACGCAGGTAGGCGTCGATATAGGCGCGAAAGGTGCCGATGTTGGTCAGCCGCCGCTGATTGGCCGGCAGATTGGCCGCTGGGCCGAGTTGGGCGCGCAGGGCGGCATTGGTCTGCGACACGTCCTGCAGCTTGGCCTGCAGGTAGGGGCGCAGCAGTTCGATGTGCGCCAGCCGCGCCAGTTCCGGCGCGTCGAGAAAACGGATCGAGGAAGCGTCCAGGCGCAGGGCGCGCTTGATGCGCCGCCCGCCGGCGAGCGACATGCCGCGCCAGTTGCGATAGCTTTCCGACATCAGGCGCCAGGTCGGGATGGTGGTGATGGTCTTGTCCCAGTTCTGCACCTTGACGGTATGCAGGGCGATGTCGATCACATCGCCATCGGCGCCGACCTGCGGCATCTCGATCCAGTCGCCGACGCGCAGCATGTCGTTCGTGGCCAGCTGCACGCCGGCGGTGAAGGAGAGAATGGTGTCCTTGAACACCAGCATGAGTACCGCCGACATCGCGCCGAGGCCGGACAGCAGGATCAGCGGCGATCGATCGACCAGTGCCGCGACGATGATGATGGCGCCGAAGAAGCTCGCCAGCAACTTGCCCAGTTGCACGTAGCTCTTGATCGAGCGCAGCTGGCTGCCTTCGGCATCCTCGGTGCCCTGGTACGAGATGTGCAGCGCATCGAGCATGGCAATCAGGGCGCGGATGCCATGCAGCACGGTGAGGGCGACGGCGACATTGCGAATCACCGTGCCGGCGGCGGCGGGCAGATGCGGCACGGCGTGAATGCCGATCTGCACCACCAGCGAGGGAGTCATCTGCGCCAGGCGCTGCAGCACGCGGGGACTCAGCAGGACCTGCGCCCAGCGCCCCTGCAATGTGCCGCGCAAGGGGCCGCATCCCCGCTCCATCAGCCAGCGGGCCAGCCAGCGCGTGCTGAATGCGATGCCGCCCAGCACGGCCAGGCCGAGCGATGCCTGGGTCCAGGGTTCCAGTTCGGCGAGCAATGCCAGGTTCATCGGATTTCTTCTTGCGGACGATCGTTTGGTGAAATCATCGCCCGATGATATCGCGACGTCGCCTCGGTCGCGACGAAGAAGAGCGCCGGCGCGAATGCCGCATGCGTGCTGCCGTCGGCGCGCGGACGCCGCTTCAGATCCCGATCAGATCATTCCGGCACGCAGATCTCGCCGCGCATGACCCCAAGGATGGTGCGCCCGGTGAGCAGCGCGAGCACGCCGGTCAGCACGATCAGCAGAATCCAGCCCAGCGCCGTGAACGGACCGCCGGCATGTTCGGCCATTATCAGGGTGGCGATGGTCATGGCGGCGAGGGGGAAGGAATAGGCCCAGGTGGACAGAAAGAAGCGCAGGCGGAAGAAACGCATCGCGTTGCTGGCGAGCAGCAGGGTGAGGAACAGCGCGGCATGGTAGAGGATGCGCGCGAAGGCGTCGATCTCGCCGTGGTTGAGCCGGGTCCAGGCGAGGAAGCCGACGGCAGGCGGGGCGATGAGGATGAATAGGGTGGGCGTGAGCCGCTCGGGCAGCGGTTCATGGAAGAACAGCCGGTACATGACGATGGTCAGCAGCACCAGCCAGAACACCAGGCCAATGCTGAAGAAGAACCAGGAAATCTCGGCCGGGGCGAAGGCGACGCCGCCCACCGGCACGATGATGTTGCCGACCACCGGGATGAACCAGGCCGGATTGGCGTGCTTGATCTCGTAGCGCGTATGGTGGATCCAACTGCTCATCACCGTCAGGGTGAAGCCGAGGTGCAGCGCGGCGCCGAGCGACCACATGCCGAAGGCGAAGTCCGGCAGTGTTTCGGTGAAGGCCACGGCGAGGAGCAGCAGCGAGATCGAGACGGCGGGAAAGAAGTTGAGGCGGATCGGGTGGGCGAACTCATGTTTGACGGCTTCTCCATGTTTCGCCAGCTTGAAGAGGTAGGCAAGCGCCAGCAGGGCGAACAGACCGAGTGCCCACCATTGCAGCGCGAGGCCGACTCCGGCCGGCAGGCCGAGGACGTGGTGGGCCTTCTTCCAGGCGATGGCGAGGCCGGCGGTGCCCATCACCGTGGCGAAGAAGGAGACGGGGAAGTGTTCCAGGCGTTGCCGCGGCTCGGCGGCCTGGGGGGCGGGTGCATTCATGTCGTTCTCTCTGGGGCTGGGGGAGGGGAATATTAGAATACTCTAAAGCAATATCCGCTCCAATGCGTTGGCGGGCTCGCTTGCATTGTTTACTGACTGATGTGACACTTCTCTGTCAGTCTTTCTGACAGAATTGACCGAGCCGATGAATCCGCCCATGAATCCGCCCGTCGAGCTTATCGACTATCTCGAAACCCTGCCCGAGCCGCACATCCTCTGCGATATCCATTACCGCATTCTCGCGGCGAACAAGGCCTACCGGCGCAGTTTCGGCGGCCGCGAGAGCCTCGTGGGCCGGACCTGCTACAGCGTCTCCCACCATTACGATTCCCCGTGCGACAAAGCCGGCGAAACCTGTCCGCTCAAGCAGAGCCTGCGCTCGGGGCAGCGCGAGCGCGTACTGCACCTGCACCACACGCCGGATGGCGAGGCCTACGTGAATATCGAACTGGCCCCGGTGCGCGACGCAAGCGGCGCGATCGCCTTTTTCATAGAGAAAATGGAGCCGCTCGGCGAGAGTGCGGGACACCCGGAGCCGCGCACCCTGGTGGGACGGGCGCCGGCCTTTCGGCGCATGCTGGAACTGATGGGACGGGTGGCGCCCTCCGACGCCACCGTGATGCTGCAGGGCGAGTCCGGCACGGGCAAGGAACTGGTGGCGAAGGCGATCCATGACGCAAGCCGGCGCGCCAGCAAGCCCTTCGTCGCCGTGGATTGCTCCGGCCTGACGGAAACCCTGTTCGAGAGCGAGCTGTTCGGCCACGAGAAGGGCTCGTTCACCGGTGCCTCGTCGCGGCGCATCGGCCTCGTCGAGGCCGCGGCAGGCGGCACCCTGTTCCTCGACGAGCTCGGCGACATTCCCCTCGGCATGCAGGTCAAGCTGCTGCGCCTGCTCGAAACCGGCACCTTCCGGCGCGTTGGCGCGAGCGAGTTCCTGAAGAGCGACATCCGCCTGATTTCCGCTACCCACCGCAACCTGCGGGCAATGGTCGAAAGCGGCGGCTTCCGCCAGGATCTGTATTTCCGGCTCAACACATTCCCGATCAGCCTGCCGGCGCTGCGTGAACGCCTGAGCGACGTGCCGCTGCTGGTCGAGTCCCTGCTGGTGCGCGTGGCGCCGGGGCGCGAACTCCATCTCGCGGATGAGACGCTGCGTTACCTGATGGCCTACGATTACCCCGGCAACGTGCGGGAGCTGCGCAATGTGCTGGAAAGGGCAACCCTCCTCTGCGATGGCGACACCATCTATCCGGAGCATCTGCCGGAGGAGGTGCGCCATGCCGTCGCGCAGGTCGCCGACATGCCGGGCGGCGCGGTGGGCGCCGGACTCATTGCCGGCGGGGGCGGGCGGCAGCGAATCGGCAGCGAGTCGGCGGCTACGGCGCAACCCACCCTTTCCCAATTGGAGACCGTCGTCCTGCGTCAGCGGCTCGCGGTACATCGGGGCAATCGCAAGGCGCTTGCCGCCGAGCTCGGCATCAGCGAAAGAACCTTGTATCGCAAGCTACGGGTGCTGCGGGATGGCTGACATTTTGGCGTTAAATATGGCGATGATGACAATTTGTCATTGATGTGTGGCATTTGTCAGGTGGTTGGATGGCATGCCTGTTCGCTAGTTTGTTGTTACCAAAGGAATATGTTGGAAGCTGCTGGCCTGGCACGGCTCTTGATATATAGAAGGCAAGAAGCGGTGCATCGCAAAGGGTTGCCACAGCAAGAGTACCTTGTCCCCCCTGATCTTGGTATTTTCTTGATGACCTCCTCCAGTGTCCGCGCCAGTTGGGATTCCTTCCCTCAGGCTCAAATGGCCGGGCTTTTAATGGCAATCCGCACCGCTTCTTTTTTTTCCTTTCTCTTCCTGCTGCGCACTGGCTAGCACTACCGTGCCGGTTTGCGCCTATGGCTTTCGGCTATGTTTTTGCGGGTGGTTTATGGCATAGTAGCCGGCGGCAGAACAAGACGAATAAAGGAGGAGGCATGGCAAGGCGTCTGAAGAGTCCGAGAGGACGTGTCGCGGCCGCGTGCGTTTGGGGCGCGCTGGTTTCCGCCATGGCGGGGGTGGCGCACGGCGCGGAAGCGTCTTCGCCGGCGCCCATTATCGAGTGGTATCTGATCGATCTTCCTCCAGTTCAGATCGCCACCGGCAGCCTGCGCGGCAAGGGGTATACCGACAGGATTCGCTGGCGTTTGATCGCGGGACTTTCGAATTACCGTCATCGCCTGAAGCTGGCCAATGTCCAGCGCATCGTGGCGGACATCAAGACCAAGCCGAACATCTGCAATCCCGCCTTCCTGCGCACGCCCGAGCGCGAGCAGTTCATGGAATTCGCCGATCCGCTGCATGCGCAGTATTCGAACGGCGCGGTGGTGCTCAGGCAGCGCCTGGGTGCTCTGGAGCGGCATATCAATTCCGACGGCGAGCTGCGGGTCGATGCGATGATCGATGCCGGTAGCCATCTCGCGGTGCAAAGTGGGCGCTCCTATGGCACCGAACTCGATGGTCTCGCCGAGAAGGCGAGAAAAAGCAATCACCTCGTCGTCCTGTCTTCGACGCGGCCGGTGGAGGCCAAGCTGGGCCTGCTGGAAAAAGGGCGGGTCGATGCCGCCTTCCTTTATCCGATCGAGCTGGAGCTCACCTTGCGTCATACCGGCCAGCAGAACCTGTACGAGTTCCTGCCGGTCGCCGGCAATGGCAGCTACACGCTGAACTACCTGGCCTGTTCCAAGTCCTCCCTCGGCAAGCAGGTGGTCGGGGAGGCGAATGCCATCGTCGCCCGGGAGCGCGACGGGTTCTTCGCCAGTGCCTACCGCGAATGGCTGCCGGAGGGCAACCTCAAGATGCATGCCGGTTTCCACCTGAACGCCTTCAAGCAGCCTATTCGCCCTGCGGAAACCACGAAGAGCGACCAGCTGCTTGACGACGCGATCGCCACCTGCTTGCTTGAGGGCGGGATGTGGCACAAGCGTGCCTGCGACACCAATCCGGAGCGCGGCATCGATTGAGGGCGCGGACGCAGCCGGGCCTTGCCTCAGGCGTCGCCGGGTGTGCTGGGTTCCCGCGGGATCGGGAGGCGCAGGGAAAAGACCGTTCCCTTCCCCTCCGCGGTCCTGAGCGTGACCGCGCTGCCGAGGGAGCGGGCGATGCGTTGCACGATGGCGAGGCCCAGTCCCAATCCGGCATCCGGATTGCGGTTCTCGTTCTTGACCTGATAGAACTCCTGGAATACCGCCAGCCGGTCCTTGGCGGGGATGCCCGGGCCGTTGTCGCGCACCTGGATGAGGACGCCGTCGCGCCGGTGGCGGGCGCAGACAAGTACCGTGCCGCCCGGCGTGAATTTGAGGGCGTTGTCGATGAGGTTGCCCAGCAGGCGCATGGCAAGTTGGGCATCGCTGCGGATCGTCCATGGACCGGGATGGAAGACCAAACGAGTGCCGTTGTGTCGCGCCTTGGGGCCGTGGATGCTGGCTAGCTCCATGAACAGGTCGGCGGTGCCGAGGTCGGCGAGTTGCGGCTGGGTTTCCAGCATGTCGAGGCGCGACAGTTCGAGCAGTTGCTGCAGCTGGATGGTCATGGACTGAATCAGCTTGCTCAGGCGCTCAAGGGTTCTTTCCTGATCGGGATCGAGGTGGCTGCGGCGCAGGTCGTCGGCGAATAGCAGCATCGCATAGAGCGGCTGGCGCAGGTCGTGGCTTGCCGCGGCGAGAAAGCGGGTCTTGGCCTGGGCGAGTTGCTCCGCCTCCTGGCGCTTGGCGTCGAGCGCGGCGGTGCGGTCGGCGACACGCTGTTCCAGTTCCGCGTTGATGCGCACCAGCGCGGCCTGGGCGTCGACGATCTGGTCCGCCAGCTTGTCGTGGGCCTTGCGCAGCGCCGCCAGCTCCGTGCCGGCAATCGCCTGTTCGGTCGCGGGGCTGAGATCGAGCCGGTGTGGCTGGCTGGTGGCGGCGATGGCGGCGGTCATTTCGCTGAGCGGCTTGTCCAGCAGGCGCCTGCCGACATACATGAAAATGATCCAGAAGGCGACCGTTTTCAGGCTGGCGAGGATGACGATCAGCAGGATCTGCCCTTGGGTGCGCAGGAGTATCTGGTTGATCGAGGAGTGGAATTCGGCGGTGGCGACATGCTCCTTGCCGAAGCCCTCGTCGTGGATCACCGAGAAGCGGTGCACCAGGTCGAGATGGTTGCCGCCGAGCTTGTCGAGGAAGCTGCCCGACTCGATGATCGGGATGCCGCTGCTCGGGTCGAGAATCCGCACGCCCTTGATGTCGGGGATTTCGACGATGCCGCGCACGATGGAGTCGAGCTTTTCCCGGTCCATGGCCCAGAGGGCGGTGGCCAGGGATTTCTCGAAGGTGCGCTGGTAGATCGCCAGTTCCTTCTGCAGGTTGTTGCGCGCCAGCCAGAGGGTTTCGCCCACCAGCACGAGGGTGAGCAGGGCGGCGAAGATGATGAAGAGGGAGAAGGCGCGGACGAAGAAGCGCCGCGCCACCGACTCGTTTGGCGTCCCGAAAAAAAATGCCAGCAGGCGTTGGCGTGCTGGCATCTTGCGTTTCCTCGTCGCGGTCCGAGAAGAAACGGGGTTACTTGAGCTTGATTTCCTTGTACAGCACGTGCTTGCGTGCCTTCGGGTCGTACTTCATGAATTCCAGCTTCTCGGGCGTGGTGCGCTTGTTTTTGCTGGTGGTGTAGAAGTGCCCGGTACCCGCGGTGGATTCGAGCTTGATCTTTTCACGTCCGCCTTTGGCTGCCATGATTGCTTATCTCCAGGTTAAACGGCTTCGCCGCGTTCGCGCAATTCGGCGAGAACGACGTCGATGCCTTTCTTGTCGATGGTGCGCAGGCCGGCGTTGGAAACGCGCAGGCGCACCCAGCGGTTTTCGGTTTCGACCCAGAACTTGCGGGAATGCAGGTTGGGCAGATAGCGACGCTTGGTCTTGTTGTTGGCGTGGGAAACGTGGTTCCCGACCATCGGGGCCTTGCCCGTCACTTGGCAGACGCGGGACATGGTGAACTCCAGTTGATCCGTTACGGAAAACGTTATGTCTGAGAAGGGCTAATGCCTGCGGAAGCTGGCTTTGGCCGGAACTAAAAGCCGCGCATTCTACCCGAGTAAATGGGCTGCAAGCAAGCGTTTTTACTGGTTTTTTCGGGGCGCCGTCAGGAGGTCACCACGATGGCGCGCTCCTTGAGGTTGGTTTCGAGCAACTTGCGCCCGCTGCCCTTGAAGCGCTCGAAGTGTACCCCGATGCGGAAGCGGTCGTGCCCGGCCGAATGCACCGTGTAAATCATGCGGGCGCGAATCTCCACGATTTTGTTGCGCTGGGCGGAGTTCTTCGGGGGGATGGCCAGCAGCAGGGTGACCGGATCCTCGGTGAACAGATTGTAGTCGGTCAGCAGCGAGAGGCCTTCCTGGCTGATTTCATTGGTGACGCCGTGGAAGGTCGGGCGGTGTTCCTCTCCGTCGAAGACGATGGCGATCTTCCACTGCATGGGGTAGCGCGTGAATTTGCGCTGGTCTTCTGAACGCCGGTTCATGGTGGAAGGCAGGATTGAAAGGGGCGCGATTATAACCGGCGCCCCGCTCCGCTCAGAGGATGCCCCGCTCGGCGAAGGACAGCGGCGGGGCATTGCCGGCGACGATGAAGTGGTCGAGCAGGCGTACTTCGACGAGCGCCAGCGCCTGCTTGAGGGCCTGGGTCAGGAGGGTGTCGGCATGCGAGGGCTCGGCCAGGCCGGATGGGTGGTTGTGGGCGAGGATCACGGCGGCGGCGTTGTGGGCGAGGGCATGCTTGACCACTTCGCGCGGGTATACGCTGGTCTGGGTCAGGGTGCCGCGGAACAGCTCCTCCTCGGCGATCAGGCGATTCTGGGCGTCGAGCCAGAGAGCGATGAAGACTTCATGGGGCAGGCCGGCGAGCCTGAGGCGCAGCCAGTCGCGCACCGCGCCGGGAGTGCCGAAGCTCGCACGCTCGCGCAGCCCCTCGCGCAGACCGCGCCGGGCGAGTTCCAGCGTGGCGGCGAGCTGGGCGGCCTTGGCCGGGCCGATGCCATTGACCCGCGTCAGCTCCTGGGGCGTCGCCGCCGCGAGGCGCGCGATACTGTGGTCGAAATGGGCCAGCAGGGCGCGCGCCAAATCCACCGCGCTTTGGCCCTTGACGCCGACGCGCAGGAAGATCGCCAGCAGTTCGGCGTCGGCGAGCGCCGCCGGGCCGAGGGCGAGAAGCCGCTCGCGCGGGCGCTGGTCGTCGGGCCAGTCGGTGATGGCCATGGGTTAGAATCTCCGCCAATTCCACAGGGACGGCCCTATTCTATATGTCATGAGCGAACTGCAGGACAAGCGCATCGTGCTGGGCGTCAGCGGCGGCGTCGCGGCCTACAAGGCCTGCGAGCTCGCGCGCCTGCTGGTCAAGGCGGGCGCCTGCGTCGATGTCGTGCTGACCGAGGCGGGCGCGCGCTTCGTCGCCCCGGTGACATTCCAGGCGCTCACCGGCCGGCCGGTGCATGCCTCGCTGTGGGATGCCTCCCAGGCCAACGGCATGGCGCACATCGATCTCACGCGCGGCGCCGACGCGGTGGTGGTGGCGCCGGCGACGGCGGATTTCATCGCCAAGCTCGCCCATGGCCTCGCCGACGACCTGCTGGCCACCCTCTGCCTGGCCCGTGCTTGCCCGCTGCTGGTCGCCCCGGCGATGAACCGCCAGATGTGGGAGAACGCGGCGACGCGGCGCAATGTCGTCCAGCTGCGCGACGACGGCGTGGAAATCCTCGGTCCGGCCAGCGGCGCGCAGGCCTGCGGCGAGGTGGGGGAAGGGCGCATGCTGGAGGCCGGAGAAATCTTCGCCTCGCTCGCTGCCTTCTTCGCGCCCAGGCTGCTCGCGGGCAAGCGGGTGCTGCTGACTGCGGGGCCGACCTACGAAGCCCTCGACCCGGTGCGCGGGCTGACCAATATCAGTTCGGGCAAGATGGGCTTCGCCCTCGCGCGCGCCTGCGCCGAAGCGGGCGCGGATGTGACCCTGGTCGCCGGTCCCGTTGCCCTGGCAACGCCGAACGGTGTCGCGCGCATCGACGTCGAGGGGGCGCTGGACATGCGCGCGGCAGTGCTCGCCGCCTTGCCGCGCACCGACATCTTCATCGCCGTCGCGGCGGTGGCCGACTTCCGCCCCGCCGCGCCGGCGGCGCACAAGATCAAGAAGAGCGAGTTGCCCGACGGCCGGCTGACGCTGGAGCTCGTGCCCAATCCGGACATCCTCGCCGAAGTGGCGGCGCGGCCCGACGCGCCGTTCTGTGTCGGCTTCGCCGCCGAGAGCCGCGACCTCGCGGCCTACGCCGAAGACAAGCGCCGCGCGAAGAAGCTGCCGCTGGTGGTGGGCAATCTGGTGCAAGACGGCATGGGCGGCGACACCAACCGCGTGACGCTGTTCGACGCCGCCGGCGCGCATCCGCTGCCGCCGGGCGACAAGCTGACGCTGGCGCGCGCCATCGTGCGCCACATCGCGGACATGAACCGGAGTTAAGCCATGTACAAGATCGACGTGCGCATCCTTGATCCGCGCCTGAGGAACGGCGACGGCGAGTGCGCTCCCCACTATGCCACCCCCGGCGCCGCCGGCATGGACCTGCGCGCCTGCATCGAGGCGCCGGTGCGCCTGCATCCCGGCGAAACCATGCTGGTGCCGGCCGGCATCGCCCTGCACCTGGCCGACCCGGGCATGGCGGCGATGATCCTGCCGCGCTCCGGTCTCGGCCACAAGCACGGCATCGTGCTCGGCAACCTGGTCGGGCTGATCGATTCCGACTATCAGGGCGAGATCTTCGTCTCGCTGTGGAACCGCGGCCACGAGGTGTTCCTGCTCAATCCGCTCGACCGCATCGCCCAGCTCGTCGTGGTGCCCGTGCTGCAGGTCGCCTTCAACGTGGTCGAGCAATTCGCGGAAAGCCAGCGCGGCGACGGCGGCTTCGGCAGCACCGGCAAGGGCTGAATTTTTCGAAGGAGAATCATCATGCGCAGAATGTTCAAGCTTTCCCTGGCCGTGTTGCTGGCCGGCGTGTCCGCCGCGGCGATGGCCCAATCCGCCAAGCCGGCGCCGCTGCCCAAGCACGTGCAGGAGATCATCACCGGCCGCTGCGCGCTATGCCATGGTCCGGAAGGCGAAAGCGCCAGCGCCGTCTATCCGCGCCTGGCGGCCCAGCATCCGGACTACCTGCAGAAGCAGCTCAAGGATTTCCGCGATGGCCGCCGCAAGAGCGACACCATGAGCGACATGGCCAAGGATCTGCAGGACGACGACATCGCGGCCCTCGCCGCATTCTTCGCCAGCAAGAAGGCGGGCGCGCGCCAGCCGGGGGACGCCGATCTCGCGGCGGTCGGCAAGTTCATCTTCCATCGCGGCAACAGCTATTCCGGCGTGGCGGCCTGCGCTTCCTGCCACGGCCCCAAGGGCTATGGCACGGAACAGCTGCCGCGCCTGGCCGGCCAGCATCCCGCCTACGTCGAGACCCAGCTGAAGGAATTCAACAAGCGCGAGCGCACCAACGACAACGCGATCATGCACTCGATCGCCTCCAAGCTCACCGAGCTGGAGACCAGGGCGGTGTCGGTCTATATCGGCGGTCTGCAATAGCCGGGCGCACCGTCCCGCCAGCGCCGACTTTTTCGCGGGCATCCAAAAAAACAAACCCCGCCGCGGCGGGGTTTGTTTTTGCTGTCGCGTTGCCGCTCAGCTCGACATCTCGGTGAGGATGTTGTTGAGCCAGCTCTTGGCGTAGATCGCCTCGGCCTCGTTCAGGTCCGGCGAGACGCCGCCCGAGTTCGGCACGGCGATGATCTTGCCGTCCTTGACCGCATACACCGCCGCCACGCTGATCGCTTCCTTGTCGGTGATGTAGCTGTAGCAGGTGTTGATGCCGGAAAGGCCGACGATCTCCTTGCCGTTCAGCGCATTGACGATGTTGGTGGCGCAGACTTTGGCTTCCGAGTTGGCCGAGTAGCCGGACTTCGGCATGGCGCCGGCGATCGAGGCGTCGCCGATGACATGGATGTCCTTGTGCTTGGTGGACTCGAAGGTGTCGGCATTCACCGGGCACCAGCGCTTGTCGTCGCCCACCAGGCCGGCGGCGACGGCGATGTCGCCGGCGCGCTGGGGCGGGATCAGGTTGACCACGTCGCCCTTGACGTCCTCGATGCCCTCGATGATGACGGTCTTGTTCTTGACGTCCACCTCGGTGACCTTCTTGGCGCCGCGATATTCGATCATGCCGTCGTAGTGCTTTTTCCAGCCCTTGGTGAACAACGGACCCTTGGAGACGATCGAGGGGTTGGCGTCGAGCAGGATCAGCTTGGACTTCGGCTTGTGCTGCTTGAGGTAGTAGGCGATCATGCTGGCGCGCTCGTAGGGGCCGGGCGGGCAGCGGAAGGGCGCGAGCGGCGCGGACATCACGACGGTGCCGCCATCCTTCATCGCCTCGAGCTGCTTGCGCAGCAGCACGGTCTGCGGACCGGCCTTCCAGGCGTGCGGCATGATTTCCTCGGCGGCCTTGTCGTAGCCCTTGACTTCCTCGCGGCGGAAGTCGACGCCGGGGGAGACCACCAGGCGGTCGTACTTGAGCGTGCCCTTCGAGGTCACCACGGTGTGCGCGGCGGCGTCGATGGCGGTGACCTCGGCCTGCAGCACCTTGATGCCGTGGTTGGCGGCCAGCTTGTCGTACTTGATGGTCAGCGGCGACAGGTCCTTGAGGATGCCGCCCAGGTAGAGGTTGGAGAACGGGCAGGAAACGAAATGATCGTTACGCTCGATCAGCACCACCTCGATGCTCTTGTCCATCATGCGGATGTACTTGGCGGCGATGGTGCCGCCGTAGCCGCCGCCGATCACCACGACGCGACGGCCGGTCTTGGCCATGATCTCGTTGGCGGAGCCGGCGCTCACCGCCGGGCCGCCCTGGCTGGCGCAACCGGCGAGGGCCAGGCTCGATGCGCCGCCCAACAGCTTGATGAAGTTTCTGCGATCCAATGTCATGTTTTCGTTCCCCCCTTATTTGACGCTGGCGTAGAAATGGAGCAGCGCTTCCAGGTCTTCCCTGGACAGCGGCTTGACCTTCTCGGCCATCTTCTCGGGCATCTTGCGCTTGCCGGACTGGTAGAGCTCCATCTGCATCTGCAGATAGGGCAGCCACTGGCTGGCCATCACCGGCGTGTCGTCCTTGCCGTCCTTGCCGTCGTCCAGGTGGCAGCGCGAGCAGTTGGCTTCCTGCAGTTCGGCGCCCTTGGCGGCCTTGGTCTTGTCGACGACCTGGCTGGTGGCGTGGAACTTCTGCTTGGAGAAGAAGTTGCCCATCGCCTCGAAGTCGGCGTCGCTGTAGCCCTTGGCGAGGCGGCCCATGATGGTCGAGGGACGCTCGCCGCTCTTGAACTTCTTCATGGCGTCGACGATCGCCGTCTTCGACTGGCTGGCCAGGCTGGGCATGCTCGGGCCGGCGCTGCCGCCGTTGGTGCCGTGACAGCCGGCGCAGGCGTTGGAAAGCATTTCGGCCGTCGGCGGCGCGGCGGACGCCGTGGCCGAGAATGCCAGGGTGCCTGCGACCAGGGCCCATCCACTCCATCTGTGCTTCATCGTTGTCTCCTCCTGTTGTTGAACAAAAGCCGGTGCTGCATCCCCTGATTACTGCTTGGTGACGTTGTAGTAGTACTTCACGCCCTCGACCGTCTTATCGAGACCGAACTGGTAGTTGAGCGACACGTAGTGGTAGCGCGCCTCGGTGTAGTCCTCGTGGATGGCGAAGCCGAAGCTGTAGACCTTGTCGGGCGTGATCGCGTGGTCGCCCTTGCCGCCGCCGGCCAGCGTGCGCTCGAAGGTGACGACCCACTTGTTGCCTTCCTTGACGCCCTCGGCCTTGACCAGGCCCTTGCCGCCTTCCATGTAGCGCTTGTCGGTGATGTAGCCGTCCACCGGCTTCTCGCCCTTGCCGCTGCGGAACTGCATCAGGTCCATGAACTTGCCGCCGTCGAGGCTGGCGCCCTTGATGTACTTGGTCTTCTTGTCGTCCTTGCCGTCCTTCATCGAGCGCAGGTCGTTGTGGCAGGTACCCCAGCAGCCGTTGAGATCGGCCTGCTCGACCGTGCCGCCGCCGTCGAACATCATGGTCAGCTTGACCTCGTTCTTCTTGTCCATCTTGACGTCGCCGTTCTTCGGCGGCACCCATTCGAAGCGGAAGTAGATCTTCTCACCGTCATGGGCGGCCTTGAAGGTGGCGGGAATCCAGCCGACCTTGCCCGCGGGCGGCTTCGGCTCCAGCACGCTCTTCGAGCTGCCGACCGGCTTGCCGGCGACGATCTTGTCGCCGATCTCGTTGGCGTCGCCCTCGTGGCACTTCGAGCAGGCGCGCTTCTTCTCGACGATGTCGGGCACGGCCGAGTGGTCGGCCTTGTTCATGACCCATTCCAGGCCGGCCTGGCCCGGATAGAACAGCTTGACCTTGCGTTCGGTCACCTTGCTCCAGTCGGGAGCACCGGCGTAGGCGCCACCAGCGACGAACACACCCATCACAGCCAAAGCAATCTTCTTCATCGATCAACTCCTGATTTGCGGCGGAAAAATGAAACGCGTTGATGTTCCATGGCGGCGGGCAGGCCCGCTCAGCCTTCGGTCTTCGCGGCGGACTGGTTCTCCTCAAGCAGGTGATGCACCGGCTTGTGGGCGATGCCCTTGTGGCATTCGATGCAGGTCTTGCCGTCCTCGACGGCGCCCTCGTGCTTGACCACGGAGCGGTCCTTCTGCTTGTCGGGGTCCATGTACTTGAAGTCGTGGCAGTTGCGGCACTCCTTCGAGTCGCGCTCCTTCATGCGGTCCCAGACGCGCTGCGCCATGGTCAGCCGGTAGGCCTCGAATTTCTCCGGCGTGTCGACGGTGCCCTTGATGTGGCCGATGACGTCGCGCGCCGCCATCAGCTTCTGGAAGGACTTGAACATGTAGTCGGTGGGCGTCTTGCTGCTGGCGACGTGGCAGTCGGCGCACTGCGCGGCGGCGCCGCTACGGTTCTTGTAGTGGACGGTCTTCTTGAGTTCCTCGTAGGGAATGGTCATCTCGTGGCAGGAGATGCAGAACTCGGAACGGTTGGTGTATTCCATGCCGATGTTGAGTCCGCCCCAGATGAAGATGCCGCCGAACACGCCGACGACGATCATGCGCAGCATCGAGCATTTCGGCGGTTGCTTGAGGCGGCCGAGGATGCCGGTCTGGGCATCGGCCTGGCCTTTTGGGGTGTCGGTATTGTTCTGGTTCTGCGGATCAGCCATCGTTCTTGTTTCCCTCATCGACAAAATTAAGCGTAGGCGCGCCGGATGGCGCGGTCACGGATAACAGAAAAGGAATACCGCAAGAAGGTCGCATCACTGCCGACAGGGACGGGTGGTTCCTCAATGTCGGTGGCATTACTCGTGAGCCTCCTCCAGGCTGTTTATTCCCTGCGCGTGGCGCGGTTTTTGTTTCGCGCATTATTGCAGGCGATTTCGATTGGAACAAGGCAAATCATTGTGATTGTGCAATCAATATGTTTATTTCACTGTTCACTTATATATTTTAAAAACAATGTGTTGCGTGAATTCAGCTGTTTGCGCGGGCGATGCCGTCTTATGCGAAAGTGCCATGGCTCGGCGCGCTTGACTTCGATCAATCAGCACCCGCGGCCCTGATTGCTAGTCTCCCCCCGAACAAAAACGGGCGGCCTTGAGGGAGGATTCCGTCGTTTTTGTCGATCGTTTCGGAATCTCACAACCGGAGGAGGGGGAGTTAATGAAGTTAGCTTCAACACGGATGAAACTATGGCTGGCCGGCGCCGGGTTCGCGGCCGTGGCCGGTATCGCGCCGGCCCAGGCCGCCCAGCCGGCGACGCCGGAAATGCTCACGCTGACCTGCTACGCCTGCCACGGCACGCGCGGCGCGAGCGCCGGGCCGCTGCAGCCGTCGATCGGCGGACAGAACGCGAAATACATGTTCGACACGCTGAAGCGCTACCAGAGCGGCGAGCGGCCCTCGACGGTGATGGGCCGCATCATGGCCGGTTACAGCGATCCCGAGATCAAGGCCATCGCCGAGCAGTTGGCAAAATATCCCTTCGTCGCCGCCACGCACCAGAAGGGCGTCGATCCGGCCAAGGCCGAGTTGGGCAAGGCGCTGCACGACCAGCACTGCAAGAAGTGCCACCAGGACAACGGCCGCGATTTCGCCGAGGGCGCCGGCATCCTCGGTGGCCAGTGGCTGGGCTTCCTCAAGGTGGTGTTCGAGGAATACAAGGCCGGCAAGCGCTCGATGCCGAAGGAAATGCAGGAGCGCATCGGCAAGGTGAGCGACGCGGACTGCGACAACCTCGCCCATTTCTATGCCGCGCAGAAGCACTGAGGGAGCCACCATGACCGTCAATCGCAGAGATTTCATCCGCATCCTCGGCGCCGCCGCCGCCACCGGACTGGCCGGCTGCGCCGGCGCGCCTGCCGTGCATTCCGGCGCCGCCGGCGATCTGCTGCCGCAGCGCGCGCGCCGCATCGTCGTTGTCGGCGGCGGCTTCGGCGGCACCATCGCCGCCAAGTACGCCCGCATGGCCGACCCGAGCATCGAGGTCGTGCTGATCGACCGCGACCGCAGCCACTTCTCCTGTCCGTTCAGCAACCTGCATTTCATCGGCAAGCGCGACATCGGCGAGAACGAGTTCGGCTACTCGAAGATGGCTTCCACTTGGGGTGTCAAGACCGTGTTCGGCGAGGTGAGCGCCATCGACGGCGCCGCGCGCAAGGTGATCCTCGACGAGGGCTTCATCACCTACGACCGCCTGATCCTCTCGCCCGGCATAGATTTCCGCTTCGACGAGATCGAGGGCTACGACGCGAAGCGCACGCCGCTCGCCATGCCGCACGCCTGGAAGGCCGGTGAGCAGACGCGCCTGCTCAAGAAGCAGCTCGACGCGATGGAAAACGGCGGCACGGTGGTGATGGCGATCCCGCCCGCCCCCTATCGCTGCCCGCCCGGCCCCTACGAGCGCGCCTGCATGATCGCCCACTACCTGAAGACGCAGAAGCCGAAGTCCAAGCTGATCGTGCTCGACGGCAACGACCAGATCGCCTCCAAGGGCAAGCTGTTCTCCGCCGCCTGGGAGACCTTCTACAAGGGCATCATCGACTACCGTCCCGCCCACAAGGTGGCGAAGGCCGACGCCCAGGCGATGCTGGTGGATACCGGCGTCGAGGCGATCAAGGGCCAGGTCATCAACCTGATCCCGTCGCAGAAGGCCGGCCTGATCGCCGCCGCCGCCGGCGTGCTCGGCGACGACAAGCGCTGGTGCCCGGTCGATCCGATCACCTACGAATCGGCCAAGGTGCCGCGCATCCACGTCATCGGCGACGCCGCCTCCATCGCGCCCATGCCCAAGTCGGGCAACGCGGCGAACTCGCAGGGCAAGATGTGCGCCTACAACGTGGTGCAGCTGATGAACGGCAAGGAACCGATGCTGCCGACCATGGTGAATGTCTGCTACAGCTACATCAATCCCGAGCAGGCCGTCACCATCTCGTCCGTCTACAAGATCGGTCCCGATGGCAAGCTCACCGACAACAAGACCACCAAGACCACGGCCAACATCGATCCCTACATCACCAAGCTGGAGGCCAAGTACGGCACGGGCTGGATCACCGCCATCCTCGACGAGATGACTTCGTAACGAGGGGGCGTTTGCCACCGTCGCGCCAGCGCCGACTTTGCTGGCGTCGTCCCGCCAGCGCCGACCCATCGTCGGCGCTGGCGTTTTCATTTCAGCGGCGCGCCAGCAGGCCGCGCAGCATCGCCAGCATTTGATCGATCTCGTCGCGGCTCACCGTCAGCGCCGGCATGAAGCGCAGCAGGTTGGGGCGCGGCGCGTTGAGCAGCAGGCCCTCCGGCGCGAGATCGCGGGCCGCCTCCACCAGCGCCGGCGCGCGTTCGTCCGTCAGCACCAGCGCGCGCAAGAGGCCCGCGCCGCGCTCGCCGGCGAGACCGAATTCCGCGCTCAATCCGTTCAGCCCGGCGGCGAGGTAATCGCCCTTGGCCGCCACCTCGGCGAGGAAGCCCGGCGCCAGCAGGGTTTCGAGCACCGCGCAGCCGACGGCGGTCATCAGCGGATTGCCGTTGTAGGTGCCGCCCTGGTCGCCGGCCTCGAAGCAGCACACCGCCTCGCGCGCCAGCAGGGCGGCGAGCGGCACGCCGCCGCCGATGCCCTTGCCGAGGGTCATGATGTCCGGTTCGATGCCCGCGTGTTCGTGGGCGAACAGCTTGCCGGTGCGGCCCATGCCGGTCTGCACCTCGTCCACGATCAGCAGCAGGCCGCGCGCGGCCGTCAGCGCGCGCAGGGCGCGCAGGAACTCGGGCGTCGCCGGGATTACCCCCGCCTCGCCCTGCACGGGTTCGAGCATCACTGCGACGGTGTTCGGCCCGAGCAGGGCCTCGACCGAGGCGAGGTCGTTGAGCCTGGCCTTGGGAAAGCCCGGCACCTGCGGCGCGAACAGCGTGTCCCAGCCCGGCTTGCCCGAGGCCGACATGGTCGCCAGGGTGCGGCCGTGGAAGCCGTTTTCGAAGGTGACGATCTCGTAGGCGCCGCCGCGCCGCTTGCGGCCCCATTTGCGCGCCAGCTTGATCGCGCCCTCGTTGGCCTCGGCGCCGGTGTTGGCGAAGAACACGCGGTCGAAGCCGGAGTTCGCGACCAGCGCTTGCGCCAGCCGCGCCGCCGGCTCGTTGAAGAAGGCCGGGCTCGGGTTGATCAGCCTGGCCGCCTGGCTTGCCAGCGCATCGCGGATTTCGTCCGGACAGTGGCCGAGGCAATTCACCGCCCAGCCCTGGACGAAGTCGAGATAGCGCTTGTCGCGCGCGTCCGTCAGCCAGGAACCGCGCCCCGCGACGAAAGCGATTTCGGGGCGCGGGGTAATCCACATCAGGGCGTCGGTGGCGATCATGGGCATGCTCCTTGGGAAGGTAAAAATAAAAAGGCCACGGGGACGAGCCGTGGCCTGGTAACGATAAAGGGCGAACGCGAACGCTAGATGACGGTTTCGCCCGGGGCGGCACGACGCATCCCGGCGGGGGAGGGGGCGCGTCGGCGTCGCAGCGTGAGCGTGGTTGCGTTCATGGCGCGAGTATGCCACGAAGCGCGCGCCACCGTGACGCCAGCGCCGACTTTTCACGGCGGCGGCCCTTGTTTGCATTTGTCATTGCCGTGCCGGCGTGACGCAGTCGACATCCGGGCGCGCCGCGGGCAAGTCCGGGCCGCGCGTTTGCGGCATGATGCCCGGCTTCGAATCTGCTCGGCCTGGAGGGAGGATAAGTGGGCATCGCGTTCGCCGGGACAGCCGCAAACATGCGCGCGCCGCTGCGGCGCGCCATTGGCGCGGCCGCCGCGCTGCTGCTCGCCCTGGCCGCCTGCGCCGCCCACGCCGAGATCCGCATCCCCTTCGGCGTTTACGCGGCCGACAAGCCGGAGACCGTGGCGCGGCAGTTCCGGCCGCTGCTCGACGCCATCGAGGTCGCCATGAGCCGCCGGCTCGGCCAGCCGGTGCGCATGCCGCTCCTGGTGGCGGAATCCTACGACCAGGGCATCGCCGCCCTGCGGGCCGGCAAGGTCCTCTTCGCCCGCTTCGGGCCGGCCTCCTACGTCGCCGCCAAGGAGGCGTTGCCGGAGCTGCGCCTGCTGGCCATGGAAACCAATCACGGCGACAAGCATTTCTTCGGCGCCATCGTCGTCGCGGGCAACAGCCCGATCCGCAAGATCGCGGATCTCAAGGGCAAGTCCTTCGCCTTCGGCGACGAGCATTCCACCATCGGCCGCTACCTGGCCCAACACCTGCTGCAAAAGAACGGCATCACCGCGCGCGACCTCGGCCGCCATGCCTACCTGGGGCGCCACGACGCCGTCGGCGAGGCCGTGGCCAGGGGCGAGTACGACGCCGGCGCGCTCAAGCAGGGCACCCTCAAGGCGCTGGTCGCCCGCCGCCTGAAGCTGCGGCCGCTGCTGGTCTTCCGCAACATCACCAAGCCCTGGATCGTCCATCCCGACCTGCCCGAGGAGCAGCGCCTCGCCCTGCGCGAAACCCTGCTGAATCTCGACAACGAACACGCCTTCGCCGAGCTGGCCTCGGACGGCGCCAACGGCTTCGGCCCGGCCGAGGACGCGGAATTCGACCCGATCCGCGCCGCCATCGGGCGCAACATGGAATTCTTCCGCTGACCGGCGCGATGCCGGTTCTCATCCAACCCATCCCAAGGAGATCGCCATGAAGGGCAAGATCGGTATCACCGCGGTTCTGGTCGCCGGCATTCTCGCCGCCAGTGGCAGCGCGCTGGCGGACAAGCCCGACAAGAACGACCGGGAAGAACGCCAGGACGCACGCGGCGGCAAACCCGCAAAGAAGGACAAGGAGGCGCGCCACGACGACCGCCACGACGACCGCCACGCCGCGGCGCCGGGTTCCCGGTTCGACGACGGCGCGCGCAATGCCATCTTCGAGTATTACGGCGCCCAGGCGCGCGCCGGCAAGTGCCCGCCCGGTCTGGCCAAGAAGCAGAACGGCTGCCAGCCGCCCGGGCAGGCGAAGAAATGGAAACTCGGCCAGCCGCTGCCGCCCGACCTGCGCTACGGCAGCCTGCCGCCCGAGCTGCTGCGCCGCCTGCCGCCGCCGCCGCCCCGGCACCGCTACGTGCAGATCGCCGGCGACATCCTGATGATCGCCGTCGGCACCAGCATGGTGGTCGATGCCGTCGAGGACATCCTGCGCTGAACCGCGGCGGCGGTTCAGCCCAGCCAGCGCATCAGCGGCGGCAGCAGCACGGGCAGCAGGGCGGCGGTGAGCAGGCCGTTCAGGCCCATCGCCAGCGCGGAAAACGCGCCGGCCTGCTCGCCGAGCTGGAAGGCGCGCGCGGTGCCGATGCCATGGGAGGCCACCCCCATGGCGAAGCCCTGCACCGCCGCGTCGCGGCAGCGCATCAGCCGGTAGAGCCCCTGGGCGCCGACGGCGCCGAGGATGCCGGTGAGGATCACCAGCACGGCCGTGAGCGAAGGCAGGCCGCCGAGGCGTTCGGCGATGCCCATGGCGATCGGCGTGGTCACGGACTTCGGCGCCAGCGAGAACAGCGTCGCGTCGCTGGCGCCGAGCAGCTTGCCGATCAGCACGGCCGAGAAGGCCGCGGTGACGGAGCCCGCGAATAGCGCGACCAGCAGCGGACCGGCCATGCGCTTGAGCCGGCCGAACTGGGCGTGGAGCGGAATCGCCAGCGCCACCGTGGCCGGGCCGAGCAGGAAATGCACGAATTGCGCGCCGTCGAAATAGGTACGGTAGGGCGTGCCGGTGGCCGAAAGCAGGGCGACGAGGGCGACCACGGCGATCAGCACCGGATTGGCGAGCGGATGGCCGCCGCAGCGCTTGTTGACCCATACCGCGCCCTGGTAGGCGAGCAGCGTCAGCGTCAGCCCGAGCAGCGGCGAGGCGGCGAGATAGACCCAGATCTCGCCGAGGCTCTGGCCGTGGGCGGGCGTCATGATTGCTCCTCCTCATGCACATGCAGCCAGCGCAGCACCAGCGCGGTGACGACGATGGCGGCGAAGGTGCTGGCGACCAGCGCGACGACGATGGGCAGCCATTCGTCGGCGATGCGCTCGATGTGCAGCATCACCCCGACGCCCGCCGGCACGAACAACAGCGACAGATGCTGCAGCAGGTTCTGCGCCGTGCCGCGCAGCTCGACCGACGGCCCGCCGCGCAAGGCCAGCGCGGCGAACAGCAGGCCCATGCCGATCACCGGGCCGGGCACGGGCAGGGCGAAGAACAGCACGATCGCCTCGCCGGCGAGCTGGAACAGCAGAAGGAGGGTGACGGCGGCAAGCATGGACGACTCCGAAAGCGAACTGCCGCGATGATAAGCCCGGCACCGTGCCGCCGGCGCCGAGTTTCCACATCGGCGCGGCGGCATCGAAGATATGATGTCGTGGTAGATTTCCGTCTGTTATTTCTGTCGGATTCGATTCCGGAGTCGATACATGGCCGTACTCATTCCCGCCATCGGTACTTGCACCTTCGACAGCGGCGGCGAGCGCCGTCTCGCCGAGCGCCTCGAAGCCAAGCTCGAAGACGATTATTTCTGCTGGTACAACGTCGCCCTCGGCCCCGCCGCGCTGCATCCGGACTTCATCGTCTTCCATCCCCGGCGCGGGCTGCTGATCCTCGAAGTGAAGGACTGGCGGGCGCGCACCATCGTCGCGGCGGACCGCACGCATTTCACCATCCATGCGGAGCGCGGTCCGCTGGCGGTGGAGAATCCGCTCGAACAGGCGCGCCACTACGCCCATGCCGCCGTCGATCTCCTGCAGCGCGACCCGCAACTGGTGTTTTCCGGCGGGCGCGAGGCGGGCAAGCTGATGTTCCCGTGGAGCTGCGGCGTCGTCCTGCCGAACCTCACGCGCAAGCAGTTCGACGAGGGCGGCCTCGGCGAAGTCATCCCGCCGCAGCGCGTCATCTGCCAGGACGAAATGCGGGAAAGCGTCGAACCCGAAGCCTTTCAGCAGCGCCTGTGGGAAATGTTTCCGCTGCCGTTCAAGGGCGCGCTGTCGCTGCCGCAGATCGACCGCGTGCGCTGGCATCTCTTCCCCGAGGTGCGCATCCAGCCGCGCCAGGGCGACTTGTTCGCGGCGGACGAACCGCCGCCCGACCTGGTCCAGGTCATGGACCTGCAGCAGGAACAGCTTGCCCGCAGCCTGGGCGAGGGGCATCGCGTGATCCACGGCGTGGCCGGTTCGGGCAAGACGCTGATCCTCGGCTACCGCGCCGAACGGCTCGCGCAGGCCGCCACCAAGCCGATCCTCGTCCTCTGCTACAACGAATCCCTCGCCCGCCGCATCGACGCCACCCTGCGCGCCAAGGGGCTGGAGCACAAGGTACAGACCCACCATTTCCATCAATGGTGCCGGGCGCAACTGGTCGCCTATAACGTCGGCCTGCCGGAACGAGGCGAGGACCTGGATGCCTTTTTCGCCGACATGGTCGATCGCGTCATCCGTGCCGTCGAGCGCGGGCAGATACCCGCTGCACAATACGATGCCATCCTCATCGACGAAGGCCACGACTTCCGGCCCGAATGGCTCAAGCTCGTCGTGCAGATGGTGGACCCGAAGACCAACAGCCTCTTGGTGCTCTACGACGACGCCCAGTCCATCTACGGCGATGAAAAACGGAAGAAATTCAGCTTCAGGAGCGTCGGCATCCAGGCCGCCGGCCGCACGACGATCCTGAAGATCAACTACCGCAACACCGACGCCATCCTGCGCTTCGCCCGCGACATCGCGCAAAGCATCCTGAAACCCAGCGAAGCCGACGACGACGGCGTGCCCCTGCTGGCGCCGCAATCCGCCGGCCGGCCGGGGAAAGCGCCCGAGATCGTCAAATTGCCCAATCGCTTTGACGAAAACGGCTTTATCGCGAAGCGCCTGAAAGAAGCCCATCGCCAGGGGCTGGCATGGCAGGACATGGCCCTGATCTGCCGCTACAACAAAGACCTAGAAAGTCGGGGCAGCGTGCTAGAAAAGTTGGGCATCCCAGCCGTCAGCTTCCGCGACGCCACCCATAGCCGCCAGGAAGACAAAGTCACCCTCATCACCATGCATTCCTGCAAGGGCCTGGAGTTTCCCCTGGTGGTGATTCCCGGCACCGAGCGCATCGATGGCGGCGACGAACTGGATGCCCAAGAGGCCAAGCTGCTATACGTGGCGATGACGCGGGCGACCCAGGAGCTGGTGTTGTGCGGGGTGGGGGCGTAGGTACCGTCCTGCCAGCGCCGACTTTTGTTCCGGCCGCTGCGCTTAACCGGCGATGCCGGTTAGCCTCCACGAAAGTCGGGATGCGGACTGTCTGAATCGCCGTGCCACCAGCGCCGACTTTTCAGCCTTCGTTTGCCGGCAGGTCCCAATCGCCGCGCTTGATGTCGTCGGTCTGGTGGAACTGGCGCACGCTGCGGACGAAGGCGCGGAAATCCGGGTTTTCCTCGGCCAGGCGGTTGCAGGCGTCCCAATCCACCTCGCTGCGTTCGCGGGCGGGAATGCGAATCTCGCTGCCCTCGGTCGGGTCTTCCACGTCCAGCACGATCAAGCCGATGCCGTGGGCCGCCGCCAAGAGGCGCAGCTCCTTCATCGTGTCCGCCCCTTCCACCTCGGCCGCCACCAGATAGCCCTGGTTGGCCCAGGAGGAATTCGAGACGGTCTGGAACC
>JANJVS010000183.1 GCA_024709955.1 Rhodocyclaceae bacterium | reverse complement strand
GAATGCGCGAGCTGCCATCTCGCCTTCCCGCCGCGGCTCATGGCGGCGGAGGACTGGAAGCGCGTGATGGCGAGCCTCGACAAGCACTATGGCGACAACGCGACGCTCGACGAGAAGACGCGGCGCGCCATCGAGGACTTCCTGGTCCGGAACGCCGGCAAGCCTTCGAAAGTCGGCGCCGGCGGGACGGTGAAGGATGGCGAGCTGCCGCGTCTGACCACTTCGCCGTGGTTCAAGCGCAAGCACCACGAGGTGCCGCGCGCCGACTGGAGCCACGCCAAGGTGAAGAGCCCGGCCAACTGCGCGGCCTGCCATACCAAGGCGGAGCAGGGCAGCTACCGCGAGCGCGAGATCGTCATGCCCGACGGCCGCAAATGGGAAGACTGAGATGAACAGGATTCTCGTCTGGGATTTGCCGGTGCGCCTCGGCCACTGGCTGCTCGCCGGCGGTTTCGTCCTCGCCTGGCTGACGAGCGAGAGCGAGGAACTGCGGCTGGTGCATGCCCTGGCCGGCGGCGCCGTGGTCGGCGTCGTGCTGTTCCGCGTCGTCTGGGGGCTGGTCGGGACGCGCCACGCGCGTTTCGCCGGTTTCGTGCGCGGGCCGGGCGCGGCCTTCGGCTATCTCCGGGGCTTGCTGACGGGGCGCGCGCCGCACGCGACGGGCCACAATCCCGCCGGCGGCTGGGCCATCGTCGCGCTGCTGGCGCTTGGCCTGCTGAGCGGAGCGACCGGCTGGCTGACCTACAACGAGATCGGAGGGGAAGTATTCGGGGAACTGCACGAAGGACTCGCGACGGCGATGCTCGTCCTCGTGCTGCTCCATCTCGCCGGCGTCGTCGTCGGCAGCCTCGCCCACCGCGAGAATCTGGCGCGCGCGATGTTCACCGGCCTGAAGCGCGGGACGGCGGACGAGGCGATCCTCGGCGCGCGGCCGTTCGCCGCCATCGCGCTGGCCGGCTGGGTGGCCCTGTGCGCCTGGTGGCTGGCCCGCTAGAATCGCCCCATCATGCGCCTGCTCATCGCCGAAGACGATCCGCAACTGGGCGACGGCCTCACCGTCGGCCTGCGCCAGGACGGCTATGCGGTCGACTGGGTCAAGGACGGCGTCGCCGCCGACCTCGCGCTCAAGACCGAAACCTACGACCTGCTGGTGCTCGACCTCGGCTTGCCGCGCCTCGACGGCATGGGCGTGCTCGCGCACCTGCGCGAGCGCGGACAGGCGCTGCCGGTGCTGATCCTCACCGCGCGCGACGCCACCGGCGACAAGATCGCCGGACTGGACGCTGGCGCTGACGATTACCTCGTCAAGCCGGTGTCGCTCGACGAGCTCGCCGCGCGCGTGCGCGCGCTGGCGCGTCGCGCCGCCGGCCGCGCCCAGCCGCTGCTGCGACACGGCGACCTGGTCCTCGACCCCGCCGCGCGGGAGGTCACGCTGGCCGGCGCGCCGGTCGAACTGTCGACGCGCGAGTTCTCGCTCCTGCAGATGCTGCTGGAAAACGCGGGCCGCGTGATGACGCGCGCCCAGCTCGAAGCCTCGCTCTACGGCTGGCGCGACGAGCCCGACAGCAACGCGCTGGAGGTGCATATCCATCACTTGCGGAAAAAACTCGGCGCCGAGCGCATCAAGACGCTGCGCGGCATCGGCTACACGCTTCCCAAGCCATGACCGTCGCGACGCGCTGGTTCTCGCTGCGCCGTCGCCTGCTGGTCTGGCTGCTGGGCGGCGTCACCGCCGGGTGGCTGGCCGCGCTGGCCTTCACCTACGTCGATGCCCACGAGGAAATCGACGAGCTGTTCGACGCCCAGATGGTGCAGGTGGCGCAGACGCTGCTCGCGCTGGCGAGCGAGTACGACGACGACGACGATGTCGCGCGCCTGGAGTCGGAGGGACACAAGTACCAGAAGAAGTTCATCTTCCAGCTCTGGGACGACGCAGGGCGCCTGCTGCTGCGCTCGCCGCGCGCGCCGGTGTCGCCGCTGACGGATGGCGACGGCTTTTCCGAGTCGGGCGGGTTCGGCAAGGACCGCTGGCGCTACTACGGCCAATGGGACCGGGAGCGCAACCTGCGCGTGGTGGTCGCCGAGAATCATCACGTGCGCGACGAGCTGACCGAGCACATCGCCGGCCGCCTGCTGCTGCCGTTGCTATTCGGCCTGCCGCTGCTCGGCGCCTGGATCTGGTTCGCCACGCGCCGCGGCCTCGCGCCCATCGGCGCGATCGCCGCCGAAGTCGCCGGCCGCGCGCCGGATCGCCTCGACCCGGTGGTGCCCGCCGAGGCGCCGCGCGAGCTGCGCCCGCTGCTGGACGCGCTGAATGCGCTGTTCTCGCGCGTCGCCGGCGCGCTCGACAAGGAGCGCCGCTTCACCGCCGACGCCGCCCATGAGCTGCGCACGCCACTCGCCGCCATCGTCGCGCAGGCGCAGGTGGCGCGGCGCGCGCGCGACGACGCCGAGCGCGTCCATGCGCTCGACCAGATCGCCACGGGCGCGCAACGCGCCGCCCGGCTGGTGGACCAGCTCCTCACTCTCGCGCGCCTCGACCCGGCGGCCGGCCTGCCGCGCGCCGCCGTGCGGCTCGACGAACTCGCCGCCGAGGTGTGCGCCGATCACGGCGCGGCGGCGCTGGAAAAAAACATCGCGCTCGAACTCGACGCGGCGGAGCCGGTTGTCGTGCAAGGCAACGCCGACATGCTGCGCGTGCTGCTGCGCAACCTGCTCGACAACGCGCTGCGCTACACGCCGGCGGGCGGCCGCGTCGCCGTGCGCGTCGGCGCGGCGGGGCAGGGGGTGGATCTATGCGTGGCGGACAGCGGACCGGGCATTGCGGCGGAGCTGCGCGAGCAAGCGCTGCGGCGTTTCCACCGCCTCGCCGGCCAGGAAACCGGGGGCAGCGGCCTGGGCTTGTCCATCGTCGCGCGCATCGCCGAACTGCACGGCACGCGGCCGGAGCTCGGCGACGGCATCGGCGCGCCGGGGCTGGCGGTGTGCCTGCGCCTGCCCGCCACCCGGGGATGACGCCTCAGGCGTAGCAGTCGGCCATCAGGTTGCGCAGCCAGCCGTCGGCGTATTCCGCCTCCATCTTGCGGTAGATGCGCGGCACCGGCACGGGCTTCTCCTTGGTGCCGAAGGTCACCGGCGAGATGCCGCTGCCGTCCTTGACGTAAACCCACTGGTTGTTCTCGACGCGGAACAGGGCGACGACGGAAAACCCCCAGTCGTGGCCGACCACGCTGTAGCAGGAGTTGGTGTAGATCGGCACCGGCGGCGGCAGGCCGTTGAGCTTGGCCACCAGGCTGGCGACGACGACCTTGGCCTGCGAGTTGGCCATGTGGGCCGACTTCGGGAAGGGATTGCCGGTGGCCAGCTCGCCGCCGACGCAGGAATCGCCGACGACGTAGATGTCCTTGTGCGCCGTCGATTCCATGCTCTCCGGCTTGACCGCGCACCAGGCGCCCTTGAAGTTGGCGAGGCCGGCGTCGCGCGCGATCTTGCCGGCGCGGTGGGGTGGGATGATGTTGATGACGTCGCCCTTGTGCTGTTCGAAGGTGGTCATGACGCTCATCCCGCTGACGTCCACCTGCTCGACCTGGCCGCCGTTCACGCCGGACACCCATTCGATCATCCCGCCCTCGCCGTAGCCGTAGAGCGCCTTCCAGGCCTGCTCGAACAGCGGGCGCTTGGAGAAGCCGTCGTTGGCGTCGAGGATCAGGATCTTGGCCTTCTTCTTGCCGTGGTGCTTGCAGTACATCGCCACCTGGGCGGCGCGCTCGTAGGGGCCGGGCGGGCAGCGGAAGGGGCCCTTGGGCACGGCGATGATGAAGCGTCCGCCGTCGGGCATGGCCTGCAACTGCTTCTGCAGCAGCAGGGTCTGCGGGCCGGCCTTCCAGGCGTGGGGCAGGCGGGTCTCCGCCAGTTCGGCGCTGAGGCCGCCGACGGCCGAGTAGTCGAAGTCGACGCCTGGCGCCATCACCAGCGCGTCGTAGGGGAAGTCGCCGGCCGCGGCGGTGCTCACCACCTTCTTGACCGGGTCGATCTGCGTGACCTCGTCGTGCACGACCTTGACGCCGCGCGCGGCGAGGCCGCCGTAGCCCGACTGCAGGGTCTTGATGCTGCGTTCGCCGGAAATCACCTCGTTGGAGAGCGGGCAGGAGGTGTAGAGCTTGCCGCGCTCGATAAGGGTGACCTCGATGCCGGGATCGAGCAGGCGCAGGTACTTGGCGGCGGTGGCGCCGCCGAAGCCGCCGCCGACGACGACGACGCGCGCCTTGGGCGCCGCGGCGCGGGCCGGGGCGACGCTGAGGATCGAGGCGCCCGCAGCGGCGGACACGCTCTTGAGAAAGCTGCGACGATCAAACGGATGCATTGGTTCCCCCTTACCTGCCCTGGGCGCCGAAATGGCGGGCGGCGGCGGACGCATCCGCCGGTTTGGCTTGCTGTGCCGCTTTGCGCATCTTGCGGTGCGGCATCTTGAATTCCTTGCTCTGGTACTTCTGCAACTCCAGCTCCATGTAGCGCGCCCACTGGCCGTTGAGCGGGGGCGCATCCACGTCCGGGTCGCCGCCGCTGGCGCCGTGGCAGTCGGCGCAGTTGTTGTCGACCTCGGTTTTGCCGCGGGCGAGCGTCTCGGGGTTGGCCTTCTGCGGTACCGGCACCCAGGGCTGCTGGGCGAAGTAGGCGGCGAGCGCGTCGATCTCGTCGTTGCTGAGGCCCTTGACGATGCGGTTCATGGTGATCGCGCTGCGTTCGTCGTATTTCCACTGCTTCATGATGTTGCTCAGGTAATCGCGCGGCAGTCCGCCGATCGAGGGCATCGTGGCGCCGGCGCTGACGCCGCCGACGCCGTGGCAGCTGTTGCAGGTGCGGGCGAGGACTTCGATGTTGCCGCGCGCCGCCGCCGTGCCGGCCCGGCCGGCCAGGATCAGGGCAAGTAGTGTGTTGCGCATCTCGTTCTCCCGTCAGTGCATGGTGGTGGTGCCGATCAGCACCAGGGTCAGCAGGGTCAGGCCCGCCACGATGAGCACGGTGGCGAGGAAGGAGGCGGCCAGGTCGGCGCGCCGCGACGGGCGCTTGACCAGGTGCTTCTCCAGCTCGCCGATGGCCAGCAGGCGCTCGTACTCCAGGCGGTGGTCGTGCTTGAACTCCTCGATCGGGATCGCGCCGGTGAAGATGGCGGTGCTCATCGGGAAGCGCTCGGGGCGGAAATGCACGTTGAAGAAGTGCACCGTGTTGAGGAAGATCGCGGCCAGCAGCGCCTCCTCGGCATGCACCAGGGTGGCGATGTTGAACACCCAGCCGGGCAGGAACTCGGCGGTCTTCTCCGGGAAGAACAGGATCAGGCCGGAGGAGCCGATGATGGTGGCGCCCCAGAACGGCGCCCAGTAGTCGAACTTCTGCCAGTAGGTCCAGTGGCAGAAGTCGGGACGCTCGGCGCGGCCGAAGAACCAGAGGAACATGTTCTTCAGGTCGCGCAGGTCGGTCAGGCTGGGCACCAGGGACGTGCCGCCGAACCAGTTGAAGGTGTCGCGCTTGCGCCAGATGTTCACCGTGACGATCGCCAGGTGCACCAGGAAGATCGACAGCCAGATCACCGCCGCGGTGCGGTGGATGATGCCTTCCATCTTCGGACCGCCGAGGAAGGTGACCACCGCCTTCGCCCAGTCGGTGTGCGAGAACAGCAACGAGGTGCCGGTGAGCACCAGCGCCATCGTGGCGATGGCGAACAGCGCGTGGATCCAGCGCCACACCGGGGTGAAGCGACGGAAATAGACGATGTCGGGCTGATCGAGGTTCTCCTTGAAGCCCTTGCCGCGGATGCGGTCCATCAGCTCGCGGTAGAGCCAGAGCAGCACATGCACCCAGAAGAACACCATCACGCCGAGGATGAGGGCCTGCATGAAGCGCTTGGCCCACCACAGGCCCGGGTATTTCTCCTTGTTGTCCGGGTCGCCGTGGGGCTGGAAGGCGAGGAAGTTGTCGTTGGCGTTCTTGTGGCAGCTGCGGCAGTTTTCCAGGCGGTTGTTGACATGCACCTCGGAGGTCGGGTCGTCGCCCTTCTTGACCGTGTGGCCGCCGTGGCAGTCGTAGCACTTGGCGGTGTTGGTGTAGCCGAGCTGGTGCACCTGACCGTGGTAGGAGGACAGGTAGGTGCGCTGGGCGTCCTTGTGGCAGCTGCCGCAGTTCTTGGTGATCGCCAGCTTGGCCGGGTCGTCCTTGGGCGAGCCGATCGCGTGGGTGGTGTGGCAGTCGGAGCAGACCGCGGACTTGTCGTCCTTCTTCTCGACGATCGCCTTGCCGTGGATCGAGCCGAGGTAGTCGTCCTTCTGCTTTTCGTGGCAGCGGCCGCAGACCTCGGGGTTCTGCAGGCGGTGCTCGGCGCGCTGGGCGGTGCCGACGGTGCCGATGTTGTGGGCGTCGTGGCAGTCGTGGCAGGCGGCGCTGACGCGCGACTGGTCCTTCGGGTTCGGCCTGGCGTGCGACGAGTGCAGGTAGTTCTCGGTCTGCTCCAGCACCACGCCGAGGCGTTCGCGCTTCTTCGGGTCGGCGTCCTTGCCGAGCTTGCCCATCTCCTGCTTGTGGCACTCGACGCAGCCGATGCTGCCGGCCAGCGGCTTCTTGTGCGGCAACTTGGTGACGTCCTTGTGGCAGCCGACGCAGGCCACCTTGCCGTGCACGCTGTGCTCCAGCACCTTGGGATCGACGTAGATGTTGTTGCGGCTGCCGTCGCGGGCGACGCTGAACTTCTCTTCCTGGTCCGCGTGGCAACGCAGGCAGCGGTGGTTCTCGATGGGCAGCGCTTCCTGTCCTTCCGCGCTCGCCGTGGCGATTTCCTGCACTGTCGCCGTCGTGGCCGTCGCCAGTCCGGGGAGCAGCAGTCCCGCCAGCAACAAGCCCGTGAATATCCCCTTGGCCGTTCTCGCCATGTTTGACGCCTCCTCTTTCTATCCTCTTCCGACGGTGTGTCCGCGGATTATTAGGAGAACCATGCTAGCGATTGCCGTGCCAGGGCGCCTGCGAGATGCAATATCCTGAAAGATAGCTGCTTATTGCTATTTCCTGTTATATCGATAGGGGTATTGTTTCCGGAAAAGTGACATGTGCGTCGCTTATCGCGTGCCATCCGTGGCACAATTCGGCCCCATGCTGGCCACTTCCCCCTCCCTGTTGCCGGAGTTCATGGCTCTGGCGGATTCCCTGCCCGAGCCGCGACTCTTCATCGGCGCCGACTACCGGGTGCTGGGCGTCAATCGGGCCTGGCGCGAAACCTGCGGCGACCCGGGGCGCAGCGTCGGCCGCTACTGCTACGAAGTCTCCCACCACGCCGACAAGCCCTGCGACCAGATGGGCGAGAGCTGCCCGCTCAAGGCCTGCCGGGATACGGGCGCGCCGGCGCGCGCCCTGCACATCCACCATACCCCGGGCGGTCCCGAGCATGTCGATGTCGAGATCGCGCCGATCCGCGACGGCGCCGGGCGGCCGCAGTTCTTCGTCGAGACCGTGCGCATGGTGCGCCGCGCGCGCAGCCGGCCGTCCGCCGAAGGACTGGTGGGGCGCTCGCCGGCCTTCAACCGCATGCTGGAACTCATCGAGCGCGTCGCGCCCTCCGAGGCCTCGGTGCTGCTGCTCGGCGAGTCCGGCGTCGGCAAGGAACTGGCGGCCCAGGCGGTACATGAGGCGAGCGCGCGCAACGGCGGCCCCTTCATCGCCGTCGACTGCGCCGGCATGACCGAGACCCTCGCCAACAGCGAACTGTTCGGCCACGAGAAGGGGGCGTTCACCGGCGCCGTCGGGCGCAAGGCCGGCCTGGTGGAGATGGCGGCCGGCGGCACGCTGTTCATCGACGAGGTGGGCGACATTCCGCTCTGCCTGCAGGTCAAGCTGCTGCGCCTCATCGAATCGGGCACCTATCGCCGCGTCGGCGGGCTGGAGCCGCTACGCGCCGATTTTCGCCTCGTGCTCGCCACCCACCGCGACCTCGAAGCCATGGTGGATGATGGCAGCTTCCGCCGCGACCTTTACTACCGCATCAGCGCCTTCCCGATCCGCGTGCCGCCCCTGCGCGAGCGCACGGAGGACCTGCCGCTGCTGACCGAATCCCTGCTCGCGCGCGTAAGCCGGCGCCGCCTGCGCATGCATCCCGATGCTCACAAGCGCCTCGCCGGCCACGCCTTTCCCGGCAACGTGCGCGAGCTGCGCAACCTCATCGAGCGCGCCGCGTTGCTGGCCGACGGCGACATCATCCTGCCCGAACACCTGCCGGAAACCCTCGGCGCGCCGGCGCGCGCAGCGGCGGCCGCCGGCGAAGAGATCGTCTCCCTCGCCGAGGCCGAGCGGCGCTACCTGCGCTGGGCGGCGTCCCGCTACGAGGGCGACCGCCGCGGCCTCGCCGGCAGGCTTGGCATCAGTCCGCGCACCCTGTTCCGCAAACTCAGGGAAGAGGCGCAGTAACGCCCGGCGGGCTGAGGTTTTCGCCATGCCGGCGGCGCGCCCGCTGGCCGCGCGTTAAATGCGTCACATCGCGCGGCGGCGGTATTGGCCGACCTTAAGCCAGGATTAATCTGACGAAAATATAAATATGCCATCGGGAAGCAGATGGCATGCCCCGGATTATCGTCCATCGCCAAATATCCAAGGGGAATATATGAAACGCACGTTCGCAGCCTTCTTCGGCCTGGCCGGCCTCGTCCTGGCGGCTCCCGCCGGCGCCCAGTCCGCCGCCGCCGGATTGCCGCTCTACGAATACAACTGCCAGTCCTGCCACGGCACGCCGCCCCGCCTGCGCGACGGCGCCGGCAGCGGGGCGGGCAACGCGGCGGCGATCCGCACCGCGATCACCCGCAACAAGGGCGGCATGGGCTACCTGTCCGTCCTCACCGACAGCGAGCTCTCCAGCATCGCGGCCTATCTGGCGAATCCCGCCGCCGCGACCGCGGTTTCCAGCGCCGATCGCGTGCTGAACTGGGCCGAGTCGCAATTCGCCGCCGTGCTGCAGGGCACGCAGCCGAGCGGCACCACCGGTCCCTATACCTACCGCTGCTATGCCGCCGCCGGCTTGTGCATCGGCATCGACAGCGCCAATGTCTATCTCTACGAATTGAACAATCCGGGCAAGGGCATCTACGCGATCGGTACGCTCTCCGCCTATCTCGGCCAGGCACAGAGCAATGGCTTCTAAGCGACTGCGCGCGACCTGGCTGCTGGCCGGGCTGCTGGTCGGGGGCGCGGCGCAGGCCGAGCTCTCGCCGCTGGCCGATCCGCGCCTGAGCCTGACACCCCTGGAGGCCGCGCGTCCCGTCATCGCGCCGGCCCAATTGCGGGGCAAGGTGGTCTATGTGGATTTCTGGGCCTCCTGGTGTGTGCCCTGCCGCGCCTCCTTCCCCTGGCTCGAAGGCCTGCATCGCAAGTACGGCGAGCAGGGTCTCGTCGTCCTCGGCATCAACAAGGACCAGGAGCCGGGCGACGCCGGCAAGTTCCTCGCACGTTACCCGGCCAGTTTCCCGCTCTTGCGCGATCCGGGCGACGCCCTCGCCAAGGGTTTCGCGGTGCGCGGCATGCCGAGCGCCTACCTGATCGACCGGCGCGGCAATATCCGCCATACCCATGTCGGCTTCCGCCAGGAGACCGCCGCCGAACTGGAGCGCCTGCTGGTGGAACTGCTCAAGGAGGAGGCGACATGAGGGCGCTGCTCGTCGCGCTACTGGCGGCGCTGGCCGGCTGCGCCAACGTGCAGCCCTGGGAACGCGCCTATCTGGCGCGGCCCGAGATGGCCTTCGATCCCGATCCCGCCGAGGCGAAGCTGTTGCGCCATACCTATCAGAGCAAGGAGGCGGCGACGGGCGGCTACGGCGTCGGCGGAGGCGGCTGTGGCTGCAACTGAACCGCGCGCGGCGCTCGGCAAGCTGCTCGCCGCCTGTGCCGGCATGCAGCTCGCCGCCGCGCCGGTGATCGCCGGCCAGATCGAGGAGATGGGCGCGGGCGTCAAGTATTTCCAGTTCAAGGAAGGCGGCGGCCGCATGTCGGTGCGCGCGCCGCTGGCCTGGGTCAAGGGCAGCATC
>JANJVS010000134.1 GCA_024709955.1 Rhodocyclaceae bacterium | reverse complement strand
ACCTGGGTGGCGGCGCGCTACGCGGTGCAGACGGTGGCCCCCTTGGGGGTCGCCGTCTGGCGCTTCCTGTTCGCCGCCGCCAGCCTGCTCGCGCTGGTGGTCTGGAAACACGGGCGGCTGCCGGCGCTCAGCCGGCGCGAGCTTTGGCTGGTGCTGGCGCTCGGCGCTACGGGCATCTTCCTCTACAACCTGTTCTTCCTCTACGGCATGCAGCACATCGCCGCCGGACGCGGCGCGCTGGTGGTGGCGGCCTCGCCGATCATCACCCTGCTCGCCGCGGCCTGGCTGCTCAAGGAGGGCATGACGGCGCTGAAGGCGCTCGGCAGCCTGCTCGCCCTCGCCGGCTGCCTTACCGTGATCGGCAAGGGCGATCCGCTCGCGCTGCTCGGCGGCAAAGTCGGCGCCGGCGAGATGCTGATCCTCGGCTGCGCGTTCATGTGGTCGGCCTACACGCTGATCGGCCGGCTCGGCACGCGCTCGATGTCCGCGCTGGTGATGACCGCCTACGCGAGCACGGCGGGCTTCCTGATGCTGCTCGCCGCCGCGTTGCTGCAGGATCCGGCGCAACTCGTCCCCGGCTATTCCGCCGGCGCCTGGGCGGCGATCCTGTTCCTCGGCCTGTTCGGCACGACGCTGGGCTTCACCTGGTTCTCGGCCGCCGTGCAGGAAATCGGCGCGCAGCGCGCCTCGATCTTCATCAACCTCGTGCCGGTGGCGGCCGTGCTGCAGGGCGCGCTGCTGCTCGGCGAGCGGCTCGACCTTTCCGCCCTGCTCGGCGGCGCGCTGGTGATCTCCGGCGTGCTGCTGACGCAGCGGCCGGCCCAAAAACTCTACAAGGAGTCGACAACGTGATCCTCACCGACGACCAGCGGATGATCCGCGACACCCTGCGCGACTTCGCGCGCGAGCGCCTGGCGCCCAACGCCGCCGAGTGGGCGCGGAACGCCACCTTCCCGGCCGAGGCGCTGCAGGAACTCGCCGGGCTCGGCGTCTGGGGCATGGTGGTGCCCGAGGAATGGGGCGGCCCCGGCCTCGACTACGTCTCGCTGGCCATCGCCATCGAGGAGATCGCCGCCGGCGACGGCGCCACCTCGACGATCATGTCGGTGCAGAACTCGCTGGTCTGCGGCATCCTGAACAAATACGGCAACGACGCGCAGAAGGAACGCTGGCTGCGCGGCGCGGCAACCGGCGAGCTGCTCGGCTGCTTCTGCCTCACCGAGCCGCACGTCGGCTCCGACGCGGCGGCCATCAAGACCCGTGCGGTGAAGGACGGCGACCACTGGGTGTTGAACGGCGTCAAGCAGTTCATCACCTCGGGCAAGCACGCCAAGATCGCCATCGTCTTCGCCGTTACCGACCCGGCCGCCGGCCGCAAGGGCATCTCCTGCTTCTGCGTGCCGACCGACACCCAGGGCTACGTCGTCGCGCGCATCGAGGAAAAGCTCGGCCAGTCGGCCTCCGACACCGCGCAGATTTTGTTCGAGGACTGCCGCATCCCCGCCGACTGCCTGCTGGGAAATGAGGGCGAGGGCTACAAGATCGCGCTGTCGAATCTCGAAGCCGGCCGTATCGGCATCGCCGCGCAGTCGGTCGGCATGGCGCGCTCCGCGCTGGAAGCCGCCGTCGCCTACGCCAGGGAGCGCGAGACCTTCGGCAAGCCCATCGTCGAGCACCAGGCCGTCGCCTTCCGCCTCGCCGACATGGCGACGCGGATCGAGGTCGCGCGCCAGATGGTCTGGCATGCCGCCGCGCTGCGCAGCGCCGGCGAGCCCTGCCTCAAGGAGGCGAGCATGGCCAAGCTGTTCGCCTCCGAGATGGCCGAGCAGGTCTGCTCCGACGCGATCCAGATCCACGGCGGCTACGGCTACGTCAGCGACTTCCCGGTGGAGCGCATCTACCGCGACGTGCGCGTGTGCCAGATCTACGAGGGGGCTTCGGACATCCAGCGCCTCGTCATCGCGCGCGCCGTAGTTGGCAACTGAGCGGCAGACTGATCATGGCCGAGCCGCTGCTTTTCTACTTCGACTTCAGCTCGCCCTACTCCTATCTGGCGAGCGAGCGTATCGACGCGCTGGCCGAGCGTTTCGGCCGCCGGGTGCAGTGGCGGCCGGTGCTGCTGGGCGCGATCGCCAAGTCGCTCGGCACGGTGACGCTCACCAGCCAGCCGGGGCAGGCGGAATACAGCATCCGCGATTTCGCGCGCTCGGCGCGCTTCCTGGGCATTCCCTACGCGCATCCGGCGACCTTCCCGATTTCCACCGTGGCGGCCGCGCGCGCCTACTACTGGCTGCACGGACAGGATTGCGCCAAGGCGCGCCAGTTCGCGCACGAGGTCTTCCGCGCCTATTTCGTCGCGGGCAAGGATGTGTCGGCCGCGCCGGCCGTGCTCGAACTGGCCGCGAAAGTCGGCGCTGGCGGGACGGTGCTGGAAGCGGGCATGAACGATGCGGCCATCAAGGAACGCTTGCGCGCCGAGACCGAGGCCGCGCTGGCAGCCGGCGTGTTCGGCGTGCCGTGGATCGTCGTCGATGGCGAACCCTTTTGGGGGGCGGACCGCCTGCCCCAGGTCGAACGCTGGCTGGCAAGCCAGGGATTTTGAGGAGGTAATACGGTGTCCGTCATCAAGTCGAAACTCAACCCGCGCGGCGAGGAGTTCAAGGCCAACGCCGCCGCCATGCAGGCCATCGTCGCCGACCTGCGCGACAAGTCGGCGCAGGTGGCGCGCGGCGGCAGCGAGGAGGCGCGCGCCAAGCACCTGGCGCGCGGCAAGCTGCTGCCGCGCGACCGCATCGACGGCCTGCTCGATCCGGGCACCGGCTTTCTCGAAATCGCCCAGCTCGCCGCCTGGGGCATGTACGAGAACGGCGTGCCGGCGGCCGGCGTGGTCGCCGGCATCGGCCGCGTCTCCGGCGTCGAGTGCATGATCGTCGCCAACGACGCGACGGTGAAGGGCGGCACCTACTATCCGCTGACGGTGAAGAAGCACCTGCGCGCCCAGGAGATCGCCCGCGAGAACCGCCTGCCCTGCCTCTACCTCGTCGATAGCGGCGGCGCCTTCCTGCCGCTGCAGGACGAGGTGTTTCCGGACAAGGAGCACTTCGGCCGCATCTTCTTCAACCAGGCCAACCTCTCGGCCCAGGGCATCCCGCAGATCGCCGTGGTGATGGGCTCCTGCACGGCCGGCGGCGCCTACGTGCCGGCGATGTCGGACGAGTCGATCATCGTGCGCAACCAGGGCACCATCTTCCTCGGCGGCCCGCCGCTGGTGAAGGCCGCCACCGGCGAGGTGGTGACGGCCGAGGACCTCGGCGGCGGCGACGTGCATACGCGCGTCTCCGGCGTCTGCGACCACCTGGCCGAGAACGACCAGCACGCGCTGTCCATCGCGCGGCGCATCGTCGGCAACCTCAACTGGAAGAAGAGCGTAGCCCTCGAACTGGCGACGCCCGAGGAACCGCTCTACGCGCCCGAGGAGCTCTACGGCGTGATCCCCACCGACACGCGCAAGCCCTACGACGTGCGCGAGGTGATCGCCCGCCTCGTCGATGGTTCGCGCTTCGACGAATTCAAGGCGCGCTACGGCACGACGCTGGTGACCGGCTTCGCGCATCTCCACGGCTATCCCGTCGGCATCGTCGCCAACAACGGCATCCTGTTCTCCGAATCGGCGCAGAAGGGCGCGCACTTCATCGAGCTCTGCGCCCAGCGCGGCATCCCGCTCGTCTTTTTGCAGAACATCACCGGCTTCATGGTCGGCCGCAAGTACGAGAACGGCGGCATCGCCAAGGACGGCGCCAAGATGGTGACCGCCGTGTCGACGGCCCAGGTGCCGAAGTTCACCGTGCTGATCGGCGGCAGCTTCGGCGCCGGCAACTACGGCATGTGCGGCCGCGCCTATTCGCCGCGCTTCCTGTGGAGCTGGCCGAACAGCCGCATCTCGGTGATGGGCGGCGAGCAGGCGGCCAGCGTGCTCGCCACCGTCAAGCGCGACGGCCTCGAAGCCGCCGGAAAGACGTGGAGCGCGGAAGAGGAGGAAGCCTTCAAGGCGCCGGTCCGCGCGCAGTACGAGAGCCAAGGCCACCCCTACTACGCGACCGCGCGGCTGTGGGACGACGGCGTGCTCGATCCGGCGCAAACGCGCCGCGCGCTGGGCCTGGGCATCTCGGCATCCTTGAATGCCCCGATTCCGCCGACCAAGTTCGGCGTGTTCCGGATGTAAAGGAAGAGCACATGTACCAGACCATCCTCACCGAAGTCGATGCCGGCGTCGGCATCGTCACCCTGAACCAGCCCGGGCGCCACAACGCCTTCGACGACGCGATGATCGGCGAGCTGGCCGACGCGCTGGACAGGATGGGCGGCGACGATGCCGTACGCCTCGTCGTCATCTCCAGCACCGGCAAGAGCTTCTGCGCCGGCGCCGATCTCAACTGGATGCAGCGCGCCGCGCAATTCAGCCTGGAGGAGAACCGCCGCGACGCCGGCGCGCTGGCCGAGATGCTGCTGCGCGTGGCCGACTGCCCGAAGCCGGTGATCGCCCGCGTGCAGGGCCCGGCCTATGGCGGCGGCGTCGGGCTGGTCGCCGCCTGCGACATGGCGGTGGCCACCTTCGACACCAAGTTTGCCCTCACCGAGGTCAAGCTCGGACTGATCCCCGCGGTCATCAGTCCGCACGTGATCGCCGCCATCGGCGAGCGCGCCGCGCGCCGCTACATGCTGACGGCCGAGGCCTTCTCCGCCGCCGAAGCCTACCGCCTCGGCCTGATCCACGAGATGGTGCCCGACGAGGCCGCCCTCGACGAGGCCGTCGGCGAGTGGGTGGAGGCGCTCTTGAAGAACGGCCCGCGCGCGCTGGCCGAATGCAAGGCGCTGATCCGCTCCGTCGCCAGCCGCCCCCTCGGCCCCAAGGTCGTCGACTACACGGTGGACCGCATCGCCAACGTGCGCGTCTCCCCCGAGGGCCAGGAGGGCCTGGGCGCCTTCCTGCAGAAACGCAAACCGAACTGGGTGCAGTGATGTTCACGAAAATATTGATTGCGAATCGAGGTGAGATTGCCTGCCGCGTCATCAAGACCGCGCGGCGCATGGGCATCCGCACCGTGGCCGTGTATTCCGAGGCCGACGCCGGCGCGCGCCATGTGCGCCTCGCCGACGAGGCCGTCTGCATCGGCCCGGCGGCCGCGCGCGAGTCCTACCTCGTCATCGACAGGATCATCGCCGCCTGCAAATCCACCGGCGCGCAGGCCGTGCATCCGGGCTACGGCTTCCTCTC
>JANJVS010000097.1 GCA_024709955.1 Rhodocyclaceae bacterium | reverse complement strand
CTGGACTGGTAGCCGGCGGCGGCATGGCGACGCGCCGGTCCGGCGCGATGAGGCGGGGCTGGGCGTCGTGCACGGGCGCCGGCGCCTCCTGCCGCGTCGGATCGGCGCCGAGGGGGGCGAGGTCCGCTTCCGGCGGGGGCAGGGATTCGCTGTAGATGTAATCACTGATGGCGGCGCCGCTGGCCGGATCGCGGCCGTCCGCGCGGATCAGGCCGCTCGGCAGGTCGCGGTGCATTTCCGGTATCTCCTTGAGCGCGGTTTCCATGTAGCCGATCCAGATCGGCAGTGCCGCCGAGCCGCCGGTCTCGCCGTTGCCCAGCCGCTTGGGCTGGTCGAAGCCGATCCAGGCGACGCCGACCATGGCCGGCTGGTAGCCGCAGAACCAGGCATCCACGTAATCGTTTGTCGTGCCGGTCTTGCCGGCCAGGTCGGCGCGCTTGAGGGCCGTGGCGGCGCGCGTCGCGGTGCCGCGCCGCACCACGTCCCGCATCATGCTGTCCATCACCCAGGCGTTGCGGGCGTCGATGATGCGCAGGCTCTCGTCGCCGGCCAGCCCGGGCCTGGTCTCGGCGAGCACCTTGTTCTGGGCGTCGAGGATCTGCTTGACGACGAAGGGTTCGACCTTGTAGCCGCCGTTGGCGAACACCGCGTAGCCGGCCAGGTGCTGCCAGGGCGTCACCGCGCCGGCGCCGAGGGCGAGCGTCAGATAGGGGGGGTTCTTGTCGGCGTCGTAGCCGAAGCGGCTGGCGTAGTCCTGGGCGTAATGCGGGTCGATCGCGCGGATCAGGCGGATCGAGACCATGTTCTTGGATTTCGCCAGGGCAGTGCGCAGGGTCATCGGCCCCTCGTACTTGCCGTCGTAGTTCTTCGGCTCCCAGGCCTGGCTGCCGGTTTCCTCGGCCGACACCGAGATCGGTTCGTCGGGCAGGACGGAGAGCGGCGTGAAGCCTTTTTCCAGCGCCGCCGAATAGATGAAGGGCTTCATGCTCGAACCGGGCTGGCGCCAGGCCTGGGTGACATGGTTGAACTTGTTGCGGTTGAAGTCGAAGCCGCCGACCAGGGCGCGCACGGCACCGTCGGCGGGACTGGCGGCGACGAAGGCAGCCTCGACTTCCGGCCACTGGGTGACCTGCCACAGCCCCTTCTTGTCCTGGTTGAGGCGGATGATCGCCCCGCGCCGCAGCCGCTTGTTGGCCGGCGCCTTGTCGTCGAGCATGCGCGACGCGAACTTGAGTCCCGGACCATCGACAGTGACGATCTCGCCACCGGCGAGGTAGGCGCGCAGCTTGGCCGGGCCGGCTTCCAGCACCAGGGCGAGGCGCAGGTCGTCGGCGTCCTCGAAGTCGTCGAGCAGGTCGTCGAGCCGCTCGTCGTCGTCGCGCGTGATCTCCTTCATGTCCACGTAGGCCTCGGCGCCGCGGTAGCCGTGGCGCCGGTCGTAATCGAGCACCGCCTGGCGCAGGCTGCGGTAGGCGGCCTCCTGCTCCTTGCGGGTGATGGTCGTGACGACCTTGATGCCTGCGACATAGGCTTCTTCGGGGAAGGCATCCACGGCGATCTGGCGCGCCATCTCGGCCGCGTAGTCCGCCTTGACGGCGAAGTTGTCCACTTGGCGCCGTACGTGCAGCTGCTGGTCGCGGGCCTTCGCGAAGCCGGCCTCGTCGATGAAGCCCAGCTGCTGCATGCGGCGCAGCACATACTGCTGGCGCAGGCGCGCGCGCTTTGGGTTGGCGACGGGGTTGTAGGCCGAGGGCGCCTTGGGCAGTCCGGCCAGCATGGCGGTTTCCGCGATGTCGAGCTCCTTGAGCTCCTTGCCGAAATAGATGCGCGCGGCGGCGGCGAAGCCGTAGGCGCGCTGGCCGAGGTAGATCTGGTTGATATAGAGCTGCAGGATCTCGTCCTTGCTCAGGCTGCTCTCGATCTTGAAGGCGAGCAGCGCCTCGTATAGCTTGCGCGTGAGCGTCTTTTCCGAGGAGAGGAAGAAGTTGCGCGCCACCTGCATGGTGATGGTGGAGGCGCCCTGGCGCTTGCCGCCGCCGACGAAGTTGGCGTAGGCGGCGCGCAGCACGCCCATGGTGTCGATGCCGGGGTGCTGGTAGAAGCGTTCGTCCTCGGCGGCGAGGATCGCCTGCTTCATGGATTCCGGCACGTCCTGGATGCGCACGAAGTGGCGCCGCTCCTCGCCGAACTCGCCGATCAGGTGCCCATCGGCGGTGTAGATGCGCAGGGGGATCTTGGGGTGGTAATCCGTCAGGGCTTCCAGGGAGGGCAGTCGCGGGTAGGCGAGCACCACGACGATGCCCAGCAGGGCGATGGCGGCAGTCAGGGCGCCGACGGCGAGGGCGATCGGCAGGAGAATCCAGCGCAACATCGGGGGAAAGGGGAGGTGGTCGAATCGACGGCAGCGGATTATAGTCCAGTCAAGAATGGCGGCTTTCGCGTGGGAGGATGGGGATTGGACTTTCGCCCGAGCGTGCGTGTTGCGAAGATGCTGATCCGAAGGGACTTTTTCGCATCGCGCTAAAAGAAATCCCTTTACAGCCGATATAGTTGTTGTTAGCATCTGAAGTAAATTGTGAATATATATTCCAACACACTGAAATAAAAGGATTATCTTGGAGATCGACCTTTCGATCCTCAACCCGAAGGCACGCTCGATGGTGGGGCTGGACATCAGCTCGTCCGCCGTCAAGATGGTCGAGTTGTCCGGTGGGGCGGGTGCGTACCAGTTGGAGCGTTATGCCATCGAGCCCTTGCCCAGCGGGGCGGTCGTCGATGGCAACATCGCCAATCTGGACGGCGTCTCCGAGACGATCGGCCGGTGCTGGAAACGGCTCGGGACTTCGACGAAATTCGTCGCGATGGCCTTGCCCACGGCGGCCGTGATCACCAAGAAGATCATCCTGCCGGCCAACCTGCGCGAGTCGGAAATGGAAGTTCAGGTCGAGTCCGAGGCCAACCAGTACATTCCCTTCGCGCTCGAAGAGGTGAATCTGGACTTCCAGGTGGTAGGCCCGGCTCCTTCGAGCCCGGATGAGATCGAGGTGCTGATCGCCGCCTCCCGCAAGGAGGGGGTGGAGGACCGGGTGGCCAGCGCGGAGGCCGTGGGCCTCAAGCCGCTGGTTATGGATGTCGAGGCCTATGCGACCCTCGCTGCCTTCGATCTGGTGCGTGAGCAGTTCCCCGGCGGCGGCGCGGAGGATCAGGTGTTCGCACTGGTGGATATCGGGGCCAACGCGATGAAGGTCGGCATGATCAAGGGCGAGCAGCAGGTATACAACCGGGAGCAGGCTTTCGGCGGCAACCAGTTGACCCAGGACATGGTGCGCGCCTACGGCATGAGCCATGACGAGGCCGAGACGCTCAAGCGCACCGGACCCATGCCCGACAATTACGAAGCCGAAATCCTGCGCCCCTTCCTCGACAACCTCGCGCTGGAAGTATCGCGAGCCTTGCAGTTCTTCTTCACCTCCACCCAGTTCAACGAGGTGCACCACATTGTTCTCATGGGCGGCAGCGCCCTGCTGCCCGGCATCGGCGAGATCGTCGCCGAGCGTACCCAGATCGACACGGTCTGCGCGAACCCCTTCGCCAAGATGTCGCTTTCCCAGCGCGTGCGTCCGAAGCAGTTGCTGGCGGATGCGCCGACGCTGATGGTGGCCTGCGGCCTGGCATTGCGGAGGTTCGATCAGTGATCCGCATCAACCTGCTCCCCCACCGCGAAGAGAAGCGCAAGGCGCGGCGCCAGCAGTTCTACGCCCTGTCCGGGCTGGTCGCCGTGCTGGCCGGGATGATCTGGTTCGCCGGCTACAGTTACATAAACAACCAGATCGACCGCCAGGTGGAGAAGAATGCCTTCCTCAAGAAGGAGGTGGCGGCTCTCGACAAGCAGATCGAGGAAATCAAGAAACTCAAGGAGCAAACCGAGGCGCTGCTGGCCAGGAAACAGGTCATCGAGTCCTTGCAGGCAAACCGTTCGGAGACCGTGCATTTGTTCAACGAACTGGCGCGCCAATTGCCTGCCGGCGTTTATCTGCGCTCGATCAAGCAGGACAGGCAGAAGATCACCCTGGTCGGACATGCCCAGTCGAACGCGCGGGTTTCCACCCTCATGCACAATCTGGACGAATCTCCGGTGCTGGAGCGGCCGGAACTCATCGAGATCAAGGCGGTCCAGGCGGGCAAGCGGCGCATCAACGAATTCAGCATGAACATCTACTTTTCGCGGCAGACCACCGAGGATGCCGCCAAGGGTGGCAAGGGCGAGAAAAAGCCGGGGGGTAAGGCATGAAAAAGCCGGCATTGCCCGCCCTGCCTAAGCTGAACCTGCCGAAGGTGGATTTTCGCGCCATCGCGGAAGACTTCAAGACCCTCGATCCCAAGGATCCCGGGGCTTGGCCGCTGGGGCCGCGCATCGTCATCCTCGTGGGCATGTTCCTCGTGTTGTTGCTCCTCGCCGGCTGGTTCGGCTGGCAGGCCCAGTACGAGGAGCTCGCGGCGAAGCAGCAGGAGGAGGTCAAGCTCAAGGACGACTGGCTGAGCAAGAAGAAGCAGGCGGTCAACCTCGACGAATACCGCAACCAGCTGGCCGAAATCGAGCGCTCGTTCGGGGCGTTGCTGAAGCAGCTGCCGAATGCCTCCGAGATGGAGTCGCTCCTGATCGACATCAACCAGGCCGGTCTCGGCCGCGGCCTGCAGTTCGAGCTGTTCAAGCCCGGCTCCGAGGTTTCCAAGGATTTCTACGCGGAACTGCCGATCACGGTGACCGTCACGGGCACGTATCACGATTTCGGTGCCTTTGCCGGCGATATCGCCAAGTTGCCGCGCATCGTCACCCTCAACGATATCAACGTGACTCCGCCCCAGAAAGGGGGAGGAGAAATCCTCACGCTGGCCGCCACCGCCAAGACCTTCCGCTATCTTGACGAGGAGGAGGTGGCCGCGCAGAAGAGGAAGGAGCAGGAGAAGGCCAAGAAGGCAAAGGGAGCGAAGAAATGAGCGCCATCAGACTCCTGGCGGCCCCGCTCCTTTCCGCGGCCATATTGTGTGGTTGCGGCAGCGGAGAGCACGAGGATATCAAGCAGTGGATGGACGAGTCCGCGCGCGACCTGCGCGGGCGGGCGCCCCCTCTGCCGGAGCTCAAGCCGTTCCCGGTGATCTCCTACGACGCCAACGAGCAGATGGATCCCTTCAGTCCGAGTCGCGTGGAGCCGGAAAAGAAGGACGGAGGCGGCACCAAGCCGGATTTCGACCGGCCACGCGAGCAGCTCGAGGGTTTTCCGCTGGAGGCATTGCGTTATGTCGGGATCGTCAGCAAAGGCAGGGGCAAGTCGCGGCATGCACTGATTCTGGCGGAGGGGGTGGTTTACCCGGCGGGGGTCGGTAACTATCTGGGGCAGAACTACGGACGCATCACCGCGATCGGCGATAGCGAAATCACCCTCAAGGAAATCGTCCAGGATCCGAGTGGCCAGACCACCGACTGGGTGGAACGGGAGGCAACCCTTCAGCTACAGGAAGGGATGCAGGAGAAGGAGGCCAAGAAATGAAATTCATGCGCGCATGTGCTTGCATCGCCGCCCTAATGATCAGTGTCTCTCATGCGTCGGCGCAGGGCGCAGCGTCCGCTGCCGTCGTCAAGCCGAACGTCATCGAGAGTTTTTCCGTCAGCAAGGCGGGAGCAGGCATGCTTCTGCAGATCGGTTTGCAACAGGCGTTGCCAGCCGCGCCAGCCAGTTTCAGCATCGCCAATCCGGCACGGGTCGTGTTCGACTTTCCCGCGACGGCCAATGGCCTGGGCTACAGCAGCAAGAATGTCAATGACGGCGGGGTGCGGAGCTTCAATCTCGTGGAGGCCGGCGGGCGTTCCCGTCTCGTGCTGAACCTGGACAAGGCGACCCGCTATGAAACGAGAGTGGAGGGCAAGCTCTTATTCATCAGCCTGCTCGCGGATGGAGATGGTGCGGCTGTCGGGCCTGCCGTGCAGCATTTCGCGGCTGGGGCGCAGACCGGCGATCACAGCGTGCGCGACATACGCTTCCGCCGCAGCAAGGATGGTGCCGGAGTTGTGGTGGTCGATCTGTCGGCGCCGGATATGGGTATCGATGTCAGGCAGAAGGGAAGCTCCCTGCAGGTCTCGTTCAAGAAGGCGCACTTGCCGGATGCCCTGCATAGACGCCTCGATGTTGTGGACTTCGCCACGCCCGTGACATCCGTGAATGCCAAGGCGATGGGCGAGGATGTCAGCTTGGAGATCGTTCCCAAGGGCTTGTGGGAGCATACCGCCTTCCAGAGCGACAACCAGTTCATTGTCGAGGTTCGGCCCATCAAGGAGGACCCGAACAAGCTGTTCCAGGGCTCGCGAACCGGCTATCAGGGGGAGGTGATCTCGCTGAATTTCCAGAATATTCCGCTGCGCGAACTGCTGCATGTCTTTGCCGATATCACAAACTTCAACATCGTCATCAGCGATTCGGTCGCCGGCAATGTGTCCTTGCGGCTGAATGACGTACCCTGGGACCAGGCGCTGGAAATCGTGCTGCAACAGAAAAGCCTGGCCATGCGCAAGAATGGCAACGTGGTTTGGATCGCGCCGGCGGATGAACTCGCGGCCAAGGAAAAGTCCACGCTCGAATCCAAGCAGCAGATCGCGGATCTCGAGCCGTTGCGTACCGAACGGTTTGTCCTCAACTATCATCAGGCAGAGGAAATCCAGGCGATGATCGTCGGTGGGGCGACGCCGGATCCCAATAAGCCGAGCGTGCAGGGGTCCTTCCTTTCGAGTCGCGGTACCGTCGCTGTGGATAAGCGCACCAATACCTTGTTCATCACCGACGCGCCAGCCGCGCTTGATCGCATCAGGGATCTGATCTCGGCACTCGACCGGCCGGCGCGCCAGGTGCTGATCGAGGCGCGGATCGTCGAGGCGGAGGACAGCTTCAGCTCCTCTATCGGCATGCGCCTGGGCACGACCGATTTGCGCGGCGGGACGAGTGGGCACCGCATTCTCGGCAGCGACGACGTGCGCTTCTCGCTCGGCAACACCTACGCGCAGAACAGCGTCAATACCGGCCAGGGCTCCATCAACATACCGCTCGACGTGGTGAAGGACGGTAGCAACGTCAACCTGCCGGCGAGCCAGTTGGGGGGGGCCAATCCCAGCCAGTTCAGTTTCTCCCTGTTCAACAGCGCCAAGACCATGTTCCTCAATCTGGAACTGTCGGCCCTGGAGTTCGATGGCCGCGGCAAGGTGGTTTCCAGCCCGCGAGTCGTGACCGCCGACAAGGTCCCGGCAGTGATCAAGCATGGCACCCAGATTCCCTATCTGGTGGCGTCGGCTTCCGGCGCGACCACGATCGCCTACCGCGACGCCGTGCTGTCGCTGGAAACGACGCCGGTCATCACTCCGGACGACAAGGTGCGGATGAAGTTGAAGGTGACCAAGGACTCGCCCAATACCAAGATCGCCACGAGCTACGGCATCGCCATCGACAAAAAAGAAGTCACCACCGAGGTGTTGGTGGAAAATGGCGGCACGCTGGTGATCGGTGGTATTTTCACGCAGAACGTGACCAACAGTTCGACACGCGTGCCGATCCTCGGCGACATTCCCTATCTTGGTTTCTTCTTCCGGCAGCAGACAAAGGAAGACAAGCGCAGCGAACTGCTTGTGTTCATCACCCCGAAGATTGTGAACGACCAACTGGTCGCGCAATAGCCATGACCGGCAGCAGGAGAGCAACATGAAAAAACTGATTTCTTTGGTCTGCCTGGCGCTGACCTTCACGACCTCAGCCCTTGCGCAATACGTCGCCGACTACGACCCGGTGCGCAATACACTTGCGCTGCCCTGGGTGAAGATCGATGGCAATTACTACAGCAACGTGGTGTTGTCGGTGCCACCCGGAGAGCCATGGTCGCTGTTGCGCTCCGGGACGCTGATGAATAGCGTGCCAGCGGACGGCGCTGTCTATGATTCCGCCACGAGCATCCTGTCCATTCCGGCGGTATCCGTGAGTTCGTCCGCTGTAGCGCGTACCCAGGCAGGCGCTTCCCTCCGTTCCGCTAGCGTCGAAAGCCCCCTGTTGGTGGGCAGCGTGGACGTGTCCCTGGCCAACGGTCACTGGGCCGTGACGCGCACCGGTAGCAGCGTACGGGTGACCAGTACCCGGGATATCGATCCGATTTACGGCAAGATCATCGATCGCTTCAACGTGGCCTGCAAGATAACCACGTCCGGCGCGACAACCACGGAGGAATGTACGAACAACGGCTTCAAGGCCGGGCAGGCATTCGGCCTGGACACGGACGACGACGGAGACCAGGAGCAGGTCTGGAAGGTACATGGCGACAGCCAATGCCTGACGATTCAGGCGAACAACTGGGATGCGATTCCCCATGACGCCGACACTTGGCTGGGCGATGATGTCGCTGAAGCCGGCACCGTGGAGGCCGAGATATATGCCCACCCCGATGGCCTGTACATCATGCGCTATGGCCTGAATGCAAACTGGCTGTCCTGCATCGTCATCCCCGTCAGCGGTGTCTCTTCGGTGGTGCTCAACAACTCCGCCAGTGGCGGGACCTTGGCGCTCTCGAACTCCAACTTGAGCGGCGAGGTGGGCGATGTGCTCAGCTTCTCGATCACGGGTGGAACACCCCCGTACACCGTGTTTTCGGAAAATACCGCGCTGGCTTCCGTGGCGTTTGGCAGCGTCGCAACCAACGGCGCGCAATTCGTGACCGTGACCCTGAATTCTACGGGCCAATCCAATGGCGATTCCGCCGATACGCAAATCTATGTCTTCGACTGGTTCCAGCAAACCGCCTCTATTCCGGTGAGTATCACCAAGGTGGATTCTGCGACGGGTGGTGGGGGCTCGCTGAGTCTTTTGCCGGGAAGCGTCGAGGAGTTCGTGGTCGGCCAGCGTTTCCAGTTCAGGGTGCTGAGCGGTACCCCCCCTTATGAAGTCTGGCATCCCTATCCCGACTATATCCAAATTACGCCGGTGGCCGGCAGCAGCAATACTTTCCAGGTCTACCTGGCAGCCCTGCCGCCTGGAGCGGCGGGCTTGACGACCAACAGCGTGCTGGTGACCGATGCGCTGGGCAACTCTGGCGTGCTCAGCATCGATTTTGAGCAAAACGCCGTTGCTGCCGCAGATTTGGAAGTGCTTCCCGCCCAGGTGACCCTCTTCAGGAACGTGCAGACGACGATCGGCATCACGGGCGGCGTGCCCCCGTTCAATGTGGTGAATCCAAACCCGGACTGGTTCGACGTCTGGATGATCAGCGATCGCGTGTTTGCGATCCGGCAGAACAGCGGTGGCGTCTCTCCATCCAGCAGCGGCTTCGATCAGCAAAGGATTCCCATGCTGGTGTTGGATAGCGCGGGCAATATCACCACCCTGGAGATCACGCCCGACGTGTTGTTCGGCAGCTACTACCAGATTTACGAATAACCTCTCTCGACCGCAGGCAGGCTGGCCCGGGGCCAGCCTGCCTTTTTCTTGGGTGCGGGCGGCAGGCCCTCGCTGGCGATACGGCTAATGGCTAAAAGAAACATCGGCTGCTGCCTGATAGGCATGATGGGAGCCGGCAAGACGACTGTCGGCAGGAAGTTGGCGCGGCGCCTGAACTGCGAGTTCGTCGATCTCGATCATGAAATCGAGGCGCGCACCGGCGTGTCGATTCCGACCATATTCGAGATCGAGGGGGAGGCTGGCTTTCGGCAGCGCGAAGCGCGGGTTCTGGCAGAATTGACGAAGTCGGGTGGACGGGTGGTCGCCACCGGCGGCGGTGTCGTATTGGACCCGCGGAATCGTGCCGCGATGCAGCGGGCCGGCTTGGTCGTATACCTGCATGCCCCTCCGGAATTGCTCTACGCCCGGACCCGGCATGACCGCAACCGTCCCTTGCTGCAGGTGGCAGACCCCCTGCGGCGAATCACCGAGCTTGTCGAGCGGCGCGATCCGCTTTATCGTGAGGTGGCGGACGTGGTTATCGAGGCGGGGGGGGATCCCGCTGGTGTGCTGGCGCTGATAGAGACCGAGATGGGAAAAAAATGCGAGAACTGAACGTTGCCCTTGGCGAGCGGACCTACCCAATCCTGATCGGGCCTGGATTGATCGACGATGCGGGAAAGATGCTTGCCCGCCTGGCGTCGCCGCGCGTCGCCGTCGTCAGCAACGAAGTGGTGGCACCGCTTTATCTGGAACGGCTGGTGCGCCCGTTACAGGAGGCCGGGGTCCGGGTTTGCTCCGTGATCCTGCCGGATGGCGAGGCCACGAAGCAGTGGGATAGCTTGAACCGCATTCACGACACCCTCCTCGCGGAGCGCTGCGACCGCACCACCACGGTGGTCGCCCTGGGGGGCGGCGTGATCGGCGATCTCGCGGGGTTCGCGGCGGCCACGTACCAGCGCGGCGTACCCTTCATCCAGGTGCCGACGACCCTGCTCGCTCAGGTGGATTCGTCCGTGGGGGGGAAGACCGGCATCAACCACCCGCGCGGCAAGAACATGATCGGCGCATTCTGGCAGCCGCGTCTGGTGCTGGCCGATACAGACACGCTGAAGACTTTGCCGGACCGGGAGCTGTCGGCCGGACTGGCCGAGGTCATCAAGTATGGGTTGATCCGCGATCTGCCCTTCCTTGAGTGGCTCGAGGCGCATATGGACGCCTTGCTGGCCAGGGATGCCGCCGCGTTGTCCCACGCGATAGAACGCTCCTGCGCCAACAAGGCGGAGGTCGTGGCTGGCGACGAACTGGAGACCGCGAAAGAGGGCGGTCGTGCCTTGCTCAACCTCGGGCACACTTTTGGTCATGCCATCGAAACCGGCATCGGCTATGGAGAGTGGCTGCACGGCGAAGCGGTCGCGGCCGGGACGATGATGGCCGCCGAACTTTCGCGCCGCCTGGGTTGGCTCGCGGGGAGCGACGTCGCGCGGGTAAGGGCGCTGTTGAACCGGGCGCAATTGCCCGTGCGCGGACCCGCGCTCGGGGCTGACCGGTACCTCGAACTGATGGCGCACGACAAAAAGGTTCTGGCGGGCCGCCTGCGCCTCGTGCTGCTCAAGCGTCTAGGCGAGGCGGTGACCTGGGCGGATACGCCGCCGGACGAGATCCGGGCGGCGATCGATGCCTGTTGTGAATGAACTGAGGCCATACGCGGTTGCCGAGGGGCGCTCCCGGGGCCGGGACCGGCCGGAGCCCCGCCCGAAGGTGCGGGGCGAATTCCAGCGCGACCGCGACCGGATCATTCATTCGACGGCTTTTCGCCGTCTCGAATACAAGACGCAGGTCTTCGTCAATCACGAGGGCGATCTGTTCCGCACCCGGCTGACCCACTCGATCGAGGTGGCCCAGATCGCGCGCTCGATTGCCCGGGCGCTTGGACTCAACGACGATCTGACCGAGGCGATCGCCCTGGCTCATGATCTGGGGCATACCCCCTTCGGCCATGCTGGTCAGGATGCATTGAACGAATGCATGGCCGAGCACGGAGGGTTCGAGCATAACCTGCAGTCCTTGCGCATCGTCGACCGGCTTGAGGAGCGCTATGGTGCATTCGACGGCCTCAACCTGATGTTCGAGACGCGTGCGGGCATTCTCAAGCATTGCGCGCCTGCGAAGGCGCGGGAACTGGGCGATCTGGGGGCGCGTTTCATCCATGACCGCCGCCCTTCGCTGGAGGCGCAGATCTGCAACCTGGCCGACGAGATCGCCTACAACAACCACGATGTGGATGACGGTCTGCGCGCGGGGCTGATCACGCAGGAGCAGCTCACGGGCATCAGCCTCTTTGCGCGCCATGCCGCCGAGGCATGCGCGGAGTTTCCAAGCCTCGCCGGCAGACGCCTGATCCACGAGACCGTGCGCCGCATGATCGACGCCCAGGTCACCGATCTGCTGTCGGAGACGGCCGCACGCATCGCGGCACATGGCGTGAAGACCTGCGCGGATGTCGAGGCCGCGCCCCCCCTGGTCGGCTTCACCGCGGAAATGCAGGCGGAGAACCGCGAGCTGAAGTCCTTCCTGCGCGAGCGACTCTATCGCCACTACCAGGTCCTGCGAATGACGACGAAGGCGCGCCGGATCATCTGCGACTTGTTCGCCGCCTTCATGTCCGATGCCCGCCTGCTACCGCCGCAGAGTCAGGAGCTGGGGCACCAGGAAGGCATGCCGCGGGCCATCGCGGACTATATCGCTGGGATGACGGATCGCTACGCGATCAAGGAGCACCGGCGTCTCTTCGCGATAGGCGAGATCTAGCGGCTGGCGATGTCGCCGGCTTGCCTTCGTGCGTCGCGGGATGTGCTCGAATCGCAATGCTCGGGAGAGATGATGGCGGAACGCTACGTACCGACCACCGGCCTGTCAGGGCTGGATACGGTCTTGTCCGGCATTAGGCCAGGCGACAACATCGTCTGGCACATACAGTCGTTGGAGGAATATCGCGCGCTGGTGAGGCCGTATGCGGAGGCGGCGCTGGCGCGCGGCCGGCGACTGATTTATTTCCGTTTTGCCGATCATGCCCCATTGCTGTCCGGGGTCGAGACCCATTGCGCCGATCCGACGCTGGGCTTTGATGCCTTCGTCGAAGCCGTGCATGCAGTGATCGAGGCCGCCGGACGCGAAACCCAGTACATCTTCGATTGCCTGTCCAGCCTGGCCGAAGCCTGGCAATCGGATCGCATGATGGGCAATTTCTTCAAGCTGACCTGCCCCCGGCTATTCGATCTCGAGACGGTCACCTATTTCGCCGTTTATCGGAACGTCCACGCGCCCGCCGGGATAGGCGTGATCACCGAAACCACGCAGTTCCTTCTGGATGTTTTCCATTGCCGCGCGCGCCTCTACATCCGCCCGATCAAGGTGCAGCATCGCTCCGCCGCCGCGATGAACCTGATTCACGCCTGGGAGGAGGGGGATCGCTTCCGGCCGGTCACCGACAGCGGCACGGTTTCCGAGATTCTGGCCAATTCGCAATGGCCCGGGCTGGAGGACGATCCCGTCGTCGGTCACTGGCAAAAGCTGTTCGCGGCGGCGAAGCCGGCGGCTGCCGCGCGCCGCGCGGGGTATCCGGATCCCGCTGAATACGAGTGGTTCGCGCGACTCAAGCGGCTGTTGTTTCCCGCGGATCCCGGCATGTCGCTGTTGATCGACGAATACCTGACCCTGGATGATCTGCTGGCGGTGCGCGCGCGCATGATCGGGTGCGGCAGCATCGGCGGCAAGGCACTCGGGATGCTGATCGCACGTGCGGTGCTGCGCAAGAATGCGCCCGAAATCCATGGCCGTCTGGAGGCGCACGACTCCTTCTATATCGGCACCGAGGTGTACGATACCTTCCTCGTGCATAACGGCCTGTGGTGGATGCGGCACCGCCAGCGCGATCCGGAGATTTTCCTGGATGAGGTGGCCGTGGCGCGAGAACGCATCATGGCCGGGACGTTTTCGCCGACCATCATCCGCCAGTTCGAGGGGATGCTCGATTACTTCGGCGAATGGCCATTCATCGTGCGCTCCAGCTCCCTGCTCGAGGATCGCTACGGCAATGCCTTCGCCGGCCAATACGACAGCGTGTTCTGCGCTAACCGCGGCCCCTGGCGGACGCGCCTGGCCGAGCTTCTCGATGCCGTTCGGCTGGTGTACGCCAGCAGCATGGGCGAACAGGCCCTGCGCTATCGCTTGCGGCGCGGTCTGTTGGGCGAGAGTGAGCGGATGGCGGTCCTGATCATGCGCGTCTCGGGCACCGTGGGAGGGCGCTATTTCAACCCGCATGCCGCCGGCGTCGGCCTTTCCCTCAATCCATATCCATGGAATCCACGCATCGACATGCGCGCCGGGGTGATTCGCCTCGTGGCGGGGCTGGGGACGCGCGCCGTGGACCGGGCGGACGACGACTACACGCGGCTGGTGGCGTTGAACGCGCCGGAGCTGCGTCCGGAAACCAGTTTCGGTGATATCGCGCGCCATACCCAGCGGCGCATGGATGCGCTGGACCTGGAGGCGAACCGCATCACCAGCGGGCCATTCACCGAAATGGTCAAGGAGCAGGAGGGTTATCCGCTGGCCTTGTTCACCACGCGCGAGGATGCCGGCCGGCCGGCATTCCTGACCTTCGAGCGCCTGCTCGGAGAAACTCCCTTCGTCGCCGACATGCGCGAGATGCTGGACCAGTTGCAGTCCGCCTACCGCCATCCGGTGGAGATCGAGTTCGCGCTGAACGTGCTGCCCGGTGACGAGTACCGCATAAATCTGCTGCAATGCCGGCCGCTGCAGGTGCGTAGCATGGATGGCGGGGTGAGCGTGAGACCGCCGCCTGGCGCGCCGCGCCTTATCGATGCGCAGGGCGCCGTGATCGGTCCCGGCCGGGTGATTCGCCCCGATCGGCTGGTCCATGTCGTCAGCTCCCGTTACGGCGCGATGAATCAGCACGAGCGGCTAGCGGTGGCCCGCCTGATCGGCGCCATCAATCGCGCCAGCGTCGGCAGAAGGCTCCTGATGCTCGGTCCTGGCCGCTGGGGCACGCGCGATCCCTGGCTGGGCTTGCCGGTCTCGTTCAATGAGATCAATCAGGTCGCGGCGCTCTGCGAAATCGTCGCCATGAACGACAACCTTGTTCCCGATGTCTCGCTGGGCACCCACTTCCTCAACGAATTGATCGAGGCGGACATGCTCTACTTCGCGCTGTTTCCCGACCGTGCCGGCAACCGTCTGGACGAGCGACGGATACTGGAGTGGCCCAATCGCCTTTGCGAACTGCTGCCGGAAGCGTGGAAGTTCGCGGAGACCGTCCGGGTCGTCGATCTCCCCGCGGATGTCGCCCTCTATGCGGATGCCGAGCGCCAGACGGTCACCGTCACGGCATAGAGGCTGTTTATTTCTGTTGCGCATTTATCGATGGCTGAGTATAGTGGATCGCCCCACTTTGGTGCGCTCGCACCGCGTTGGGGCGGCTTGATCCTGATGGATATTTACAAGGGAGTGCAGCGTGAAATACAAGAATCTGTCTGATTTCATGGACTATGTCCGGGCGCGGGATCCCAACCAGCCGGAGTTTCTCCAGGCGGTGGAGGAGGTGATGGGCAGCTTGTGGGGCTTCATCAGCGCCAATCCGCGCTATGCGGAGGCCGCCCTGCTTGAGCGCCTGGTCGAGCCGGAGCGGGTGATCCAGTTCCGCGTCGCCTGGACCGATGACAAGGGTGCCAGCCATGTGAATCGCGCCTTCCGCATCCAGCACAATTCCGCGATCGGACCCTTCAAGGGCGGCATGCGTTTCCATCCTTCCGTGAATCTCTCCATCCTCAAGTTCCTCGCTTTCGAGCAAACCTTCAAGAATGCGCTGACGACGCTGCCGATGGGCGGCGGCAAGGGCGGGGCCGATTTCGACCCGAAAGGCAAGAGCCGCGACGAGGTGATGCGCTTCTGTCAGGCGCTGATGATCGAGCTCCATCGCCATCTCGGGCCGGATACCGACATTCCGGCGGGCGACATCGGCGTCGGCGGTCGCGAGGTGGGTTTCATGGCCGGCATGATGAAGAAGCTGTCCAACAGCGCCGCCTGCGTGTTCACCGGCAAGGGCATGTCCTTCGGCGGCAGCCTGATCCGTCCGGAAGCGACCGGCTACGGCCTGGTGTATTTCGTCCAGGACATGCTGGCGCGCAAGGACATGTCCTTCGACGGCATGCGGGTCTCGGTTTCCGGCTCGGGCAACGTCGCCCAATACGCGATCGAGAAAATCCTCGAACTGGGCGGCAAGGTGGTGACCTGTTCCGACTCCCAGGGAACGGTGATCGACGAGGCCGGTTTCACGCGCGAAAAGCTCGATATCCTGATGGACATCAAGAACAACCACTATGGACGCGTTGCCGAATACGCGGAGCGGCTCGGACTTGAGTACGTGCCCGGCAAGCGGCCCTGGGGCGTGCCGGTGGATATCGCGCTTCCCTGCGCGACGCAGAACGAGCTGGACGGCGACGATGCCCGCGAACTGGTGAAGAACGGCGTCAAGTGCGTCGCCGAGGGCGCCAACATGCCGTCGACCCTTGAGGCGGTGGATGTCTTCCTCGCCGCGAAGATTCTTTACGCGCCGGGCAAGGCATCGAACGCCGGCGGCGTCGCGACGTCCGGATTGGAGATGACCCAGAACGCCATGCGCCTGCCCTGGGAGCGCGAGGAGGTCGATGACCGCCTGCACGTCATCATGCGCGACATTCACGCCAACTGCGTGCGCTTCGGCGAGAAGGACGGTTTCGTCAATTATGTCGCGGGCGCCAATATCGCCGGCTTCGTCAAGGTAGCCGATGCGATGACGCTGCAAGGCATCTATTGATGGCGCGTCATGCTTCCGGTCCGCGGACCGGCGAGCGCCAGCTCGCCACGGGGAGGTATTGAGCCAGGGTCTGAATATCGGTATATTTGGCGGTTCGCCTGCAGTTTAGCTACGCCGGGGCTGTAAGCCCCGGCTTTTTTGACGGCCGTACTTCCAGGAACCGCATGATGGAACAATCCCGCCGCGAGGGCCTTTACGACCCCGCCCACGAGCACGACGCCTGCGGCGTCGGCTTTGTCGCACACATCAAGAATCAAAAGAGCCACGCGATCGTCGCGCAGGGCCTGCAGATCCTCAAGAACCTCGAGCACCGCGGCGCCACCGGCTACGATCCGCTGCTCGGCGACGGCGCCGGCATCCTGATCCAGATTCCCGATGCCTTCCTGCGCGATGAGATGGCCCGCCAGGGCGTCGCCCTGCCGCCGGCCGGCGCGTACGGCGTCGGCATGGTCTTCCTGCCGCGCAACATCGAGAGCCGCCGCGCCTGCGAGGCGGCGATCGAGCGCACCATCCGCTACGAGGGACAGACGCTGCTCGGCTGGCGCGACGTGCCGGTGGACAATCGGGGCCTGGCCCAGGCGGCCAAGGACCTCGAACCGGTGATCCGCCAGGTGTTCATCGGCGGCGGCGAGGGCGTCAAGGATACCGACTCCCTGGAGCGCAAGCTCTACATCATCCGCAAGGAAGCCGGCCACCGCGTGCAGGCCCTCAAGCTGCCCGACGTCAAGATGTTCTACGTGCCGTCGCTGTCGGCGCGCACCATCGTCTACAAGGGCATGCTGCTGGCCGACCAGGTCGGCGAGTACTTCCTCGACCTGCGCGACGAGCGCCTGGTTTCCGCGCTCGCCCTGGTGCATCAGCGCTTCTCGACCAACACCTTCCCGACCTGGGATCTGGCGCACCCGTTCCGGATGATCGCCCACAATGGCGAGATCAACACCCTGCGCGGCAACGTCAACTGGATTCGCGCCCGCGAGCACGGCATTTCCTCGCCGCTGTTCGGCGAGGACCTGCAGAAGATCTGGCCGCTGATCTACGACGGCCAGTCGGACTCCGCGAGCTTTGACAACGCGCTCGAACTCCTGGTGATGGGCGGCTACAGCCTCGCCCACGCGATGATGATGCTGATCCCCGAGGCTTGGGCCGGCAACCCGCTGATGGACGAGGAGCGGCGCGCCTTCTACGAATACCACATGGCCCTGATGGAGCCCTGGGACGGTCCCGCCGCGGTGGCCTTCACCGACGGGCGCCAGATCGGCGCCACGCTCGACAGAAACGGACTGCGGCCCGCGCGCTACCTGGTCACCGACGACGATCTGGTCGTCATGGCTTCGGAAACCGGCGTGCTGCCGATCGCCGAGGAGCGCATCGTCAAGAAGTGGCGCCTGCAGCCCGGCAAGATGCTGCTGATCGACCTGGAGCAGGGTCGCATCATCGGCGACGACGAGGTCAAGAAGCAGCTGGCGTCGGCCAAGCCCTACCGCCAGTGGATCGAGAAGTCGCGCTACTACGTCGACGAGATGCCCGAGGTCAAGTCGCGCGAGAAGCTCGCCGCCCCGCTGCTCGACCTGCAGCAGGCTTTCGGTTACACGCAGGAGGACTTCAAGTTCATCATCGAGCCGATGGCCATCAACGGCGAGGAGGCGACCGGCTCGATGGGTAACGACAGCCCGCTGCCGGTGCTGTCGAGCAAGAACAAGCCGCTGTTCCACTACTTCAAGCAGCTGTTCGCCCAGGTGACGAACCCGCCGATCGACCCGATCCGCGAGGAGATCGTCATGTCGCTGATCTCGCTGGTCAGCCCGAACCCGAACCTGCTCGGCGTGCATGAAACCGAGCCGACGCCGCGCCTGGAAGTGCATCAGCCGATCCTGACGCCGGCCGACATGGCCAAGCTCAAGCAGATCGACAAGCAGACCCGGGGCACCTTCCGTGCCAAGGTCGTCGACATCACCACGCCGGCGGGCGAGGGCGCGGCGGGCATGAGCGAGGCGCTCTACCAGGTCTGCGTGCAGGCCGAGCGCGCCGTCGGCGAAGGTTATTCGGTGATCGTCCTGTCCGACCGCGCGGTCGATGCCCAGCGCGCGCCGATCCCCTCGCTGCTGGCCTGCTCCGCCGTGCATCAGCATCTGGTGCGCGCCGGCAAGCGCACCGCCTGCGGCCTGGTCATCGAGAGCGGCGACGCCCGCGAGACGCACCACTTCGCGCTGCTGGCCGGCTACGGCGCCGAGGCGATCCACCCCTGGCTGGTCTTCGAGAGCATCGCGGAACTCGCTCCGACCCTGCCGGGCAAGCCGTCCGCCCCCGATTGCCAGAAGCGCTTCATCAAGGCCGTCGGCAAGGGCCTGATGAAGGTGATGTCGAAGATGGGCATCTCCACCTACCAGTCCTACTGCGGCGCGCAGATCTTCGAGGCGGTGGGCCTGTCGTCCGAGTTCGTCGGCCGCTACTTCGCCGGCACGCCGACCCGCATCGAGGGCATCGGACTCAAGGAAGTGGCCCTGGAAGCCCTCAATACCCACGCCGCCGCCTTCGGCAACGATCCGGTGCTCGCCGACGCGCTCGACTGCGGCGGCGAATACGCCTTCCGCGTGCGCGGCGAGGAGCACATGTGGACGCCCGATGCGATCGCCAAGCTGCAGCACTCGACGCGCTCGGGCAAGTTCGACACCTACAAGGAATACGCCGCGATCATCAACGACCAGAGCAAGCGCCACATGACGCTGCGCGGCCTGTTCGACCTGCTGCCGGCCGGCGCGCCGGTGCCGCTCGACGAGGTCGAACCGGCCAGCGAGATCGTCAAGCGCTTCGCCACCGGCGCCATGTCCCTCGGCTCGATCTCGACCGAGGCGCACAGCACGCTGGCGATCGCCATGAACCGCATCGGCGGCAAGTCGAATACCGGCGAGGGCGGCGAGGATCCGCGCCGCTTCCAGAAAGTCGGCGCTGGCGAGACGGTGGGCAGCGTCGTCGGCAAGAACCGCATCGAGCGCGACATTCCGCTCAAGGAAGGCGACAGCCTGCGCAGCGCGATCAAGCAGGTCGCCTCCGGCCGCTTCGGCGTCACCACCGAATATCTGGCGAACGCCGACCAGATCCAGATCAAGATGGCCCAGGGCGCCCATCCCGGCGAGGGCGGCCAGCTGCCCGGCCACAAGGTCTCCGACTACATCGGCTTCCTGCGCCACTCGGTGCCGGGCGTCGGCCTGATCTCGCCGCCGCCGCACCACGACATCTACTCCATCGAGGATCTGGCCCAGCTGATCCACGACCTGAAGAACGCCAACCCGAGCGCCTCGATCTCGGTCAAGCTGGTCTCCGAAGTCGGCGTCGGCACCGTCGCCGCCGGCGTGTCGAAGGCCAAGGCCGATCACCTGGTGATCTCCGGCTATGACGGCGGCACTGGCGCCTCCCCCCTGTCCTCGATCAAGCATGCCGGCACGCCTTGGGAACTGGGCCTGGCCGAGACGCAGCAGACGCTGGTGCTGAACCGCCTGCGCGGCCGCATCCGCGTGCAGGTGGACGGCCAGATGAAGACCGGCCGCGACGTCGTCGTCGGCGCGCTGCTCGGCGCCGACGAGTTCGGCTTCGCCACCGCGCCGCTGGTCGTCGAGGGCTGCCTGATGATGCGCAAGTGCCATCTCAACACCTGCCCGGTCGGCGTCGCCACCCAGGACCCGGTGTTGCGCCAGCGCTTCTCCGGCCAGCCGGAGCATGTCGTCAATTACTTCTTCTTCGTCGCCGAGGAAGCGCGCCAGCTGATGGCCGAAATGGGCATCCGCAAGTTCGACGACCTGATCGGCCGCACCGACCTGCTCGACATGAAGAAGGGCGTCGCCCACTGGAAGGCGCGCGGCCTCGACTTCTCGCGCATCTTCTACATGCCGACCGTGCCGGTCGAAGTGGCGCGCCTGCACCGCGAAAGCCAGGACCACGGCATCGACAAGGCGCTCGACCGCCAGCTCATCGACCAGGCGCGTCCCGCCCTCGAACGCGGCGAGAAGGTGAGCTTCGAAGTGCCGGTGAAGAACCTGAACCGCACCGTCGGCACCATGCTCTCCCACGAGGTCGCCAAGCGCTACGGCCATGCCGGCCTGCCGGACGAGACCATCCACGTCCGCATGAACGGCACCGCCGGCCAGAGCTTCGGCGCCTTCCTGGCGCACGGCATCACGCTGGAACTGACCGGCGAGGCCAACGACTACGTCGGCAAGGGCCTGTGCGGCGGCAAGATCGTCGTCAAGCCGTCCAAGGAATTCCGCGGCAAGCCCTGCGAGAACATCATCGTCGGCAACACCGTGCTCTACGGCGCCATCGAGGGCGAGGTGTTCTTCCGCGGCGTCGCCGGCGAGCGCTTCTGCGTGCGCAACTCCGGCGCCACGGCGATCGTCGAGGGCACCGGCGACCATTGCTGCGAATACATGACCGGCGGCACCGTGGTGGTGCTCGGCCAGACCGGCCGCAACTTCGCGGCCGGCATGAGCGGCGGCATCGCCTACGTGCTCGACATGGAGGGCAGCTTCGAGAAGCGCTGCAACCCCTCCATGGTCACCCTGGAGAAGGTGCTGCCCGCCGCCAAGCAGGCGGACGACGGCACGCGCCACAACGGCCGGGCCGACGAGGAACTGCTGCAGGCGCTGATCCAGAAGCATCTCGACGAGACCGGCAGCGATGTCGCCCGCGCCATCCTGGCCGACTGGGCGAAGTACCGCGCCAAGTTCGTCAAGGTGTTCCCGAATGAATATCGTCGCGCGCTCAAGGAAATGGCCGCGAAGCAAGTGAAGGAGGCTGCATGATGTCCCCCTTCCCCCCAGCCCCCTTCCCGAGGAAGGGGGAGACTTTGAGCGAGCGATGCTCGTGTGTTATTGATCTGCTGCCCCCTTGGGGCGGCCCTGCGGAGGCAGCATAATGGGCAAGCCCACTGGATTCCTCGAATTCGAACGTCTCGCCGAGAGCTACGAACCCGTCGAGCAGCGGCTCAGGCACTACCGGGAGTTCGTCGGCCACCTCAAGGACGACGAGGCCAAGACCCAGGGTGCGCGCTGCATGGACTGCGGCATCCCGTTCTGCAACAGCGGCTGCCCGGTCAATAACCTCATCCCCGACTGGAACGACCTGGTCTACAAGGGCAAGTGGCGCGAGGCGATCGACACGCTGCACTCGACCAACAACTTCCCCGAGTTCACCAGCCGCATCTGCCCCGCGCCCTGCGAGGCCGCTTGCACGCTCGGTGTGAACGCCGAGCCGGTGGGCATCAAGTCCATCGAGCACGCGATCATCGACAAGGCCGGCGAGAACGGCTGGGTCGTGCCGCGGCCGGCCGCCCGCAAGACCGGCAAGAAGGTCGCCGTCGTCGGCTCCGGCCCGGCGGGCCTGGCCGCCGCCCAGCAGCTGGCGCGCGCCGGCCATGACGTCACGGTGTTCGAGAAGAACGACGCCATCGGTGGCCTGCTGCGCTACGGCATCCCCGATTTCAAGCTCGACAAGCGCCTGATCGAGTGGCGCGCCGCCCAGCTCAAGGCCGAGGGCGTCAAGTTCCAGCTCAAGACCCTGGTCGGCACCGACATGCCCAAGGGCGTGGTGAACGACGCCACCAAGGTCGTCGCCCCGGCCAAGCTGATGAAGGACTTTGACGCGGTGGTCCTCGCCGGTGGTTCCGAAACGCCGCGCGACCTGCCGGTGCCCGGTCGCGAGCTCGACGGCGTGCATTTCGCCCTCGAATTCCTGATCCCGCAGAACAAGGAAGTCAATGCCGGCCAGAAGGGCGGCAAGAAGAACCCGATCTCCGCCCAGGGCAAGCACGTCGTCGTCATCGGCGGCGGCGATACCGGCTCCGACTGCGTCGGCACCTCCAACCGCCACGGTGCCGCCGCGATCACCCAGATCGAGCTGCTGCCCCGGCCGCCCGTCAAGGAGGACAAGTCGGCGGTCTGGCCCTACTGGCCGAACAAGCTGCGCACCTCCTCGTCCCACGACGAGGGCTGCGAGCGCGACTGGTCGATCGCCACCAAGGAATTCGTCGGCGAGAACGGCAAGCTCAAGGCCATCAAGTGCGTGCGCCTCGACTGGAGCGACGGAAAGATGAAGGAAATCCCCGGTTCCGAGTTCGAGATCAAGGCCGACCTGGCCTTCCTCGCCATGGGTTTCACCAACCCGGTCGCCTCGATGCTCGACGCCTTCGGCGTCGCCAAGGACGCGCGCGGCAACGCCGCCGCCACGACCGATGGCGCCGGCTGCTACGCCACCAGCGTCGCCAAGGTGTTCGCCGCCGGCGACATGCGGCGTGGCCAGTCCCTGGTCGTCTGGGCCATCCGCGAAGGCCGCCAGTGCGCCCGCGCGGTGGATGAGTTCCTGATGGGCAGCAGCACCCTGCCGCGCTGACAAACAGTCGGGGCGAACCGAAAGCGCGGGCCACGGCCCGCGTTTTTTATTGGCGTCGCTGCGCCGCAGTAGAATCGCGCTTTGCTTAGACACGGCGACGCCATGAACGCCATGAACGTAGTGATCCTCGCGGCCGGGCAGGGCAAGCGCATGCGCTCGGAGCTGCCCAAGGTGCTGCACCCGATTGCCGGCAAGCCGCTGCTGGCCCATGTCATCGACACCGCGCGGGAGCTGGACGCCGGCCGCATCTGCGTGGTTTACGGCCACGGCGGCGAGCGGGTGCGCCAGGCCCTCGATGCCCCCGACCTCGGCTGGGCGCTGCAGGAACCGCAACTCGGCACCGGCCACGCCGTGCTGCAGGCCCTGCCGCAGCTCGATCCGACCGCGCCGACCCTGGTGCTCTACGGCGACGTGCCGCTGATCCGCGCCGCGACACTGCGGCGCCTGATCGAGGTGGCGGGCGGCGACCGGCTGGCGCTGCTCACCGCCCATTGCGCCGACCCCCACGGCTACGGCCGCATCGTGCGCGTCCATGGCAAGGTGACGCGCATCGTCGAGGAGAAGGACGCCGACGACGCCGAGCGCGCGATCCGCGAAATCAACACCGGCATCCTCGTCGCCCCCGGCGCGGCCCTGGCGCGCTGGCTGCCGCGACTGGGCAAGGCAAACGTCCAGGGCGAGTACTACCTCACCGACATCGTCGCCCTCGCCGTCGCCGAAGGCATGGAAGTCGCCGCTGCCCATCCCGGCGCCAACTGGGAAACCGACGGCGTGAACAGCAAGAGCCAGCTCGCGCGACTCGAACGCATCCACCAGCGCAACATCGCCGAGGCGCTCATGGAGCAGGGCGTCACCCTCGCCGACCCGGACCGCATCGACGTGCGCGGCTCGCTGGCCTGCGAGCGCGACGTCGCCATCGATGTCGGCTGCGTCTTCGAAGGCGCCGTAAAACTCGGCGCTGGCGTGACGGTGGGCGCGCACTGCGTGCTCAAGGACTGCCGCATCGAGGCTGGCGCGCGCATCCTGCCCTTCTGCCACATCGACGGCGCGACGGTCGGCCCGCTGGGCGTCGTCGGCCCCTACGCGCGGCTGCGTCCCGGCGCGGCGCTGGCCGAGGACGTGCATATCGGCAACTTCGTCGAGGTCAAGAATTCCACCATCGCCGCCCATTCGAAGGCCAACCATCTCGCCTACATCGGCGACGCCACGGTGGGCAGCCGCGTGAACGTCGGCGCCGGCACCATCACCTGCAACTACGACGGCGCCCACAAGCATCGCACGGTGATCGAGGACGACGTCTTCATCGGCTCCGACACCCAGCTCGTCGCGCCGGTGACGGTCGGCAAGGGCGCCACCCTCGGCGCCGGCACCACGCTCACCAAGGACGCGCCGCCCGACGCGCTGACCGTCTCGCGGCCGAAGCAGATCTCCGTCGCGGGCTGGAAGCGTCCCGTCAAACAGAAGAAAGACTAGGAATATGGCCCCCCACGCTCGCAAACCCACCTCGCTGCCCCCCACGGGGGGGCGTCTGCCTCCTTGGGGCGGCCCTGCGGAGGCATAGTTATGTGCGGCATCGTCGCGGCGGTCGCCAACCGCAACATCGTCCCGGTCCTCGTCGAGGGCCTCCGGAAACTCGAATACCGCGGCTACGATTCCGCCGGCCTCGCGCTGCTCGATCCGGGCCTGACGCGCCTGCGCAGCGTCGGCCGCGTCGCCGAATTGGCCGCTCAGGCCGAGGGCAAGGCAGCCGAACTCGGCATCGCCCACACCCGCTGGGCGACCCACGGCGTGCCCAGCGAGAAGAACGCCCACCCCCATATTTCGGGCGGCCTCGCCGTCGTGCATAACGGCATCATCGAGAACTATGCCGAACTGAAGCAGGAACTGCTCGCCGCCGGCTACGCCTTCGGTTCCGACACCGACACCGAGGTCATCGCCCACCTGATCCAGGAGACGCTCAAGTCCGCCCCCGACCTGTTCGCGGCCGTGCAGTGCGTCACGCGGCGTCTGGTCGGCGCCTACGCCATCGCCGTGCTGCGCGAGGGCGAGGAGCGCATCGTCGTCGCGCGCCACGGCGCGCCGCTGCTGCTGGGGCTCGGCACCGACGGCCACTACGCGGCCTCGGACGCTTCCGCCCTGCTGCAGGTGACGCGCCGCATGGTCTATCTCGAAGAAGGCGACGTCGCCGAACTCGGCCGCGCCGGCTACCGGATCGTCGGCGCCGACGGCACGGCGGCCGCGCGCGCGGTGCATGAGAGCACCCTCTCGGCCGACGCCGTCGAGCTCGGCGAGTACCGCCACTACATGCAGAAGGAAATCTTCGAGCAGCCCCAGGCCCTCGCCGCCACGCTGGAGATGATCGGCGGCGCGCAGACCTTCTCCGCCAACCTGTTCGGCGCCGCCGCCCCCGAGCTGCTGGCCGACGTGAAGTCCGTCCTCATCATCGCCTGTGGCACGAGCTACCACGCCGGCCTGGTCGCGCGCTACTGGATCGAGCAGCTCGCCGGCCTGCCCTGCACGGTCGAGGTCGCCAGCGAATACCGCTACCGCGTCTCGGTGCCGAATCCGCGGCAGCTGGTCGTCGCCATCTCCCAGTCCGGCGAGACCGCCGACACCCTCGCCTCGGTCAAGCACGCCAAGGCGCTCGGCATGGGGAAGACCCTGGCGATCTGCAACGTGCCCGAGTCGGCCATCGTCCGCGAATGCGCGCTGCGCTTCCTGACCCGCGCCGGTCCCGAGATCGGCGTCGCCTCCACCAAGGCCTTCACCACCCAGCTTGCCGCGCTGTTCCTGCTCGCCGCCACGCTGGCCAAGCAGAACGGCCGGCTGACGGCCGGGCAGGAGGCCGCCCACCTCGCTTCGCTGCGCCACCTGCCGGTGGCGCTACAGAAGGTGCTCGCCCTGGAGCCCGGCATCGCCGAGTGGGCCGGCCTCTTCGCCGACAAGCGTCACGCGCTGTTCCTCGGTCGCGGCCCGCACTACCCGATCGCCCTCGAAGGTGCGCTCAAGCTCAAGGAAATCTCCTACATCCATGCCGAGGCCTACCCGGCCGGCGAGCTCAAGCACGGGCCGCTGGCGCTGGTGGACGCGGACATGCCGGTGATCAGCGTCGCGCCCAACGACGCGCTGCTGGAGAAGCTCAAGTCCAACCTCAAGGAGGTGGCGGCGCGCGGCGGCGAGCTCTATGTCTTCGCCGACGGCGACTCCCAGGTCGAGGCGGAGGCCGGCCTGCACGTCCTGCGCCTGCCCGAGCACTACGGCGCCCTCTCGCCGGTGCTCCACGTCGTGCCGCTGCAACTGCTCGCCTACCACGCCGCCCTCGTGAAGGGCACGGATGTCGATAAACCGCGTAACCTCGCGAAATCAGTGACAGTCGAATAGGGAGAAGCACATGCCGAAATTCCATACCGCCTCCATCCGTGCCGTCGCCCTCGTCGGGCATGGCGGCGCCGGCAAGACCACCCTCGCCGAGGCCCTGCTGCTGCGCGCCGGCGCCATTCCGGCCGCCGGCAGCGTCGAGAAGGGCAACACCGTCTGCGACTTCGACGCCCAGGAAAAGAGCGCCGGCCATTCGCTGCAATCCGCCCTGGTGAATTTCGCCTGGGAGGACGTGCATGTGCACCTCATCGATGCGCCCGGGTATCCCGACTTCGCGGGCCAGGCGATGGCCGCGCTGGCGGGCGTCGATACCGCCGTGTGCGTCATCAACGCCCAGACCGGCGTCGAGCTGATGACCGAGCGCATGATGCGCGCCGCCGCCGCGCGCGGCCTGGCGCGCATGATCGTCGTGAACAAGATCGACGCCGACAACCTCGACCTTTCCGGCCTGATGGCCGACATCCGCGAGCGCTTCGGCCCGGCCTGCAAGTTCCTCGACCTGCCGTCGCCCGACCACGGGAAGGTCGTCGAGGTGCTGGAGCACGACAGCGGCGAGGCCGACATCGACAGCGTCGCCCATGCCCACCGCGAACTCATCGACCAGCTCGTCGAGGAAGACGAGAGCCTCATGGAACGCTACCTCGAGGACGGCAAGGACCCGAGCGCGGGCGAACTGCACGCCCCCTTCGAGAAGGCGCTGCGCGAGGGCCACCTGGTCCCCGTGCTGTTCACCTCCGCCAAGACCGGCGCCGGCATCGACGAGCTGCTGCATGTGCTCGCCACCCTGGCGCCGAACCCGGCCGAGGCCAACGTGCCGCCCTTCTTCAAGGATGGCGCGGCGTTCCAGCGCGAGCCGGATGCCAGCAAGCATGTGCTGGCCCACGTCTTCAAGGTCGTCGTCGATCCCTACATGGGCAAGGTCGGCGTGTTCCGCGTGCACCAGGGCACGATCAGGAAGGATTCCCAGCTCTTCGTCGGCGACGGCAAGAAGGCCTTCAAGGTCGGCCATCTCTACCAGTTGCAGGGCAAGGACTACGTCGAAGTCGACGAACTGCTGCCGGGCGACCTCGGCGCCATCGCCAAGGTCGAGGAGATCGAGTTCGACGCCGTGCTGCACGACTCCCACGACGAGGACCACATCCATCTCAAGCCGCTCGAATTCCCGAAGCCGATGCAGGGCCTCGCCGTCGAGACGCAGAAGAAGGGCGACGAGCAGCGCCTGTTCGACATCCTGCACAAGCTGGAGATGGAAGACCCCTGCTTCAAGATGGAGCGCCATCCGACCACCCACGAGACCGTGATCTTCGGCCTCGGCGAGATGCACCTGCGCTACAAGCTGGAAAAGATGGCGGCGCAATACAAGCTCGAACTGTCCACCAAGCCGCCGCAGATCCCCTACCGCGAGACCGTCACCAAGGCCGCCGAGGGCCACTGCCGCCACAAGAAGCAGTCGGGCGGCGCCGGCCAGTTCGGCGAGGTCTATCTGAAGATCGAGCCGCTGGAGCGTGGCGCCGGCTTCGAATTCGTCGACCAGGTCAAGGGCGGCGTGATTCCCGGCGTCTTCATGCCGGCGGTGGAGAAGGGCGTGCGCCAGGCACTGGAGGGCGGCGTGGTCGCCGGTTTTCCGGTCGAGGATCTGCGCGTCGTCGTCTATGACGGCAAGACCCATCCGGTGGATGGCAAGGAAGTCGCCTTCGTCATGGCTGGCAAGAAGGCCGCCATCGCGGCGATCCAGGGCGCGTCCGCCGTGGTGCTGGAACCGGTGGTGAATATCGAGGTGAATGTGCTCGAAGAGCACATGGGTGACGTCGCCGGCGATCTGTCGTCGCGGCGCGGCCACGTCACCGGCACCACGCCGCGCGGGCAGGGGCGCATCACCGTCGCCGGCGAAGTGCCGCTGGCCGAGATCAACGACTACGCCTCGCGGCTCAAGTCGATGACCGGCGGGCGCGGCACCTACGCCATCGAGTTCGCGCGCTATGCCCAGGTGCCGCCGCCGGTGCAACAGAAGCTGGCCGCCAGCTTCAAGCTCGCCGAAGACGAGGAGTAACCGGTTCGCGGGGCCCGGCCGGGCTCCGCACCGTCCCGCGAGCGCCGACTTTTCGTCGGTGGCCGGCGGAGAGCCATGCGCATGATGCCGGCGGCCGGGCGGGTGGTCGCCGCGCATGTGATTACCCAGTTGCGAGTAGGGACGTCGGGCGCGGTCTGATATATGATGCCTGCAATCAACGGCATCATGTCATGTTTGCAGGACGGATGGGCGCTGATGCCACTCCCATCACGCCGACCCAGATGACGACCAGCAAAAGCCGCAAGCCCGCCGCCGCCAACGCGCGCGCCAAACCGAAAGCCCCGACCGGCAAGACCCGCGCCGCGAACGCGCCGGTCAAGGGGGCGGCCAGCAACATCAAGAGCGCCGCCGTCGCCAAGTCGGCCTCCGCCGCGAAAGGGACGGCATCCGCCAAGGCCGCGCCGGCGGCCAAGCCCCGCGGCCCGGCAACCGGCGCGAAGGCCGCGACAGGCAAGGGGGCCGACGCCGATTCCCCGCTGTACTACGTCGGCATCGGCGCCTCGGCGGGCGGGTTGGAGGCGCTGCGGCCCTTCGTCGCGAACCTGCCGGCGCACGCCAACATGACCTACATCGTGGCGCAGCACATGTCGCCCGACCACCGCAGCCTGATGGTCGAGCTGCTGGCGCGCGAGACCAAGCTCAAGGTGGTGGAGGCGACCAACAACCTGCCGCCCCAGGCCGACAGCATCTACGTCGCGCCGCCGAACACCGACATCACGGTGGCCAACGGCAGGCTCAAGATCAGCAAGCCGACCAACACCATCGGGCCGAAGCCCTCGGTGGACCGCTTCTTCATGAGCCTGGCCGACGACCGCAAGGACTGGGCCATCGGCATCATCCTGTCCGGCACCGGTTCCGACGGCGCGCATGGCATCAAGGCGATCAAGGCGGCGGGCGGCGTGTCGATCGCCCAGGAGCCGCAGTCGGCGAAATACGACAGCATGCCCAACGCCGCCGTCCGCATCGGCCACGCGGACCTCGTGCTGCCGCCCCCGGAAATCGCCAACCAGTTGCGTTCCATCGTCGAATGGCCGCGCGCGCCGATCGTCGACGAGACCGAGGAAGCGCCCCCTTCGACGATGCGCGGCATCGTGCGCCAGATCGCCACGCACACGGGGATGGATTTCTCCAACTACAAGGACGCGACCCTCTCGCGCCAGATCATGCGGCGCATGGCGGCGATGCAGATCCCGAGCCTCGACGCCTACGGCGAATACATCGGCCGGCATCATGGCGAACTGGCCGTGCTGGCGGGCAACTTCCTGATCTGCGTCACCTCCTTCTTCCGCGACCCCGAGGCTTTCGAGTCGATGCGCCGCAGCCTGCGCGAGATTCTCAAGGGCAAGCAGCCGGGCGACGACATCCGCATCTGGGTGCCGGGCTGCGCCACCGGCGAGGAGGTCTATACGGTCGCCATCATCCTCGCCGAGGAACTCGGCGAGCAGCGCGACAAGTACCGCATCCAGCTCTTCGCCACCGATATCAACGGCGACGCGGTCAGCGCGGCGCGCGCCGGCGTCTATCCCGAGGCGGCGCTCGCCGGCGTCGACAGCGCGCTGATCGAGCGCTACTTTTCCGCCGTCGATGGCATGTACCACATCGACAAGAGCCTGCGCGACATGACCCTGTTCGCCCGCCAGGATCTGGTGCAGGACGCCCCCTTCGTCCGTCTCGACATGGTCAGCTGCCGCAACCTGCTGATCTACTTCAAGCCCGAGCTGCAGGACCGGGTGGTCAAGGTGTTCCACTATTCCCTGCGCAACCACGGCCTGCTGTTCCTCGGCAAATCCGAGTCGATCGGCCGTCTGGGCAGCCTGTTCGTCGAGCGCGACCGCAAGAACAAGATCTACCTCAAGCGGCCGGTGGCCTCGCCGGTGCTGACCAGTTTTTCGCGCACGAAATCGCTGGCCGGCAGCGAAGGCCTGGTTCCCGCCGGCGACAAGCATCAGCCCCTGCCGAGCAGCGTGCTGGCCCACGACAAGCTGTTCGAGCTGTATGCGCCGGCCAGCCTGCTGATGACCGAGGCCGGCGAAATCCTCGAGATCTTCGGCGATTGCAGCCATTTCCTCGCCGTGCGCAAGGGCAAGGCCGACTTCAACGCCTTCGCGCTGATCAAGCCGGCCTTCCGCGCCGAGCTGCGCGCCTTCGCCCACCGCGTCTGCCGCACCCGCCAGAGCGCCTCCTGCAATCCGGTGGAGATTGGCATCGACGGCAAGCCGCGCCATTTCCGCATGACGGTGCACTTCACCGGGCAGGCGGGGACCGGCGATGCCGACCTGCTGCTGGTCTGCTTCGAATCCGTCAGCGACAGGCCCGTCGCCGGCGACGCCCACGCCGCCAGCCTGTCGTCCAACGAACGGGTGCTGGAGCTGGAACAGGAGATCGTCCTCAACCGCGAGAATCTGCAGACGGTGATCGAGGAGCTCGAAACGGCCAACGAGGAACTGCAGTCCCTCAACGAGGAGGCCCAGGCGGCCAACGAGGAACTGCAGGCCTCCAACGAGGAGCTGGAAACCGCCAACGAGGAATTGCAGGCTTCCAACGAGGAACTGATCACCGTCAACGACGAGCTGAACACCCGCACCGTCGAACTGGGCGCCGCCAACAACGACCTGACCAACATCCTCAACAGTCTCTACAAGGGGCTGGTGGTGGTGGATCGCAATCTCGTCGTCACCCGCTACAATCAGGTGGCGCTGGAGTTTTTCGACATCGCCCCGGGCAGCCGGCCCAACATCGCCGCCGTATCCACCCACACCCATTTGCCCGAACTGCTGACCCGCGTCAGCAGCGTGCTGAAGAAGGGCCGGCTCGAGGAGTTCGAATTCCGCCGCGAGGACGATCGCCATTTCCTGGTGCGCCTCACGCCCTACCTGGACGAAAGCCGCAAGGGACCCAGCGGCGTGGTCATCGTCATCAGCGACATCACCGAAAAGAAACAGGTCGAGGACAAGCTGCGCCTGTCCGCCTCGGTATTCGAGCATGCCTCGGAAGCGACGCTCATCACCGACGTCGCCAACCGCATCATTTCCGTGAATCCGGCCTTCACCGCCATCACCGGCTATGGCGCCGAGGAGGTGATCGGCAGGACGCCGCACGTTCTCAACTCGGGCAAGCATTCCAAGGAATTCTTCAAGCACATGTGGGAAGTGCTGCTGTCCACCGGTTCCTGGGCCGGCGAGATCCAGAACCGCCGCAAGAACGGCGACATCTACACCGAATGGCTGTCGATCAACGTGCTGAAGGACGAGCGCGGCGCGGTGACGCGGCACATCGCCGTGTTCAGCGACATCACCGACGCCAAGAAGGCCCAGGAGACCATCGAGCGCCAGGCTTCCTTCGACACGCTGACCGGCCTGCCGAACCGCAACCTGATCATGGACCGCCTCAAGCAGATGCAGTCCGTGAGCCGGCGCAGCGGCCGCATGTTCGCGGTGATGTTCATGGACCTCGACCACTTCAAGTCGATCAACGACGCGCTGGGCCACGCCGCCGGGGATGAACTGCTGGTCAAGATCGCGCACCGCATCCGCGACGTCCTGCGCGAGGCCGATTCCGTCGGCCGCATGGGCGGCGACGAGTTCATCGTCCTGCTCGGCGACCTGGCCAGCGCCGAGGACATCATCCCCATCGCCAACAAGATTCTCGCCGAGGTCTGCCGGCCGCTGGTGGTGGCGGAGCACACGCTGCAGACGGCCACCAGCATCGGTATCACCGTCTATCCGATGGACGGCGACTCGCCGGAAGCGTTGCTGAAGAACGCCGACAGCGCCATGTACGAGGCCAAGAAGAACGGCCGCAACACCTTCTGCTTCTTTACCCAGCGCATGCAGGACGAGGCCAACCGCCGCCACTGGATCGACAGCGAGCTCGGCCTGGCCATCCAGGGTGGCCACATGGACCTGCACTACCAGCCCATCGTGCGGCTCGACACCATGACCCTGCATGGCGCCGAGGCCCTGCTGCGCTGGAAGCATCCGGCCAAGGGCTACATCCCGCCCGACGTGTTCATCCCGGTGGCCGAGCAGAACGGCATGATCGCCAGGCTCGGACAGTGGGCCTTCGAGAAGGGCCTGGCCGACTGGACGCGCTGGAGTCGCGACTCCGCCTCGGCGATGAGCCTGTCGTTCAACCTCTCGGCGGCCCAGTTCGTCTCGCGCGACCATATCGAGCAACTGCTGCAACTGCTGGCCGCCAGCCCCCTCGCCGGCAAGCGCCAGGTGACCATCGAGATCACCGAGAGCCTCAAGCTGTCCGACAACAGCGAATACGTGGACATCCTGCGGCGGCTGCGCCAATGCGGCTGCCGCATCGCCATCGACGACTTCGGCACCGGCTATTCCTCGCTGAGCTACCTCAAGCGCATGCCGGTGGACGTCATCAAGATCGACAAGTCCTTCGTGCGCGACATCACCAGCGACCCGACCGACGCGGCGATGGTCCGCGCCATCCTGCAGATGGCCAGCGCCTTCGGCATGGAAACGGTGGCGGAGGGCGTGGAAACGCCCGAACAGCTCGCCTTCCTGCAGGCCTATGGCTGCCGCTTTGCCCAGGGCTTCCTGTTCAGCCGGCCGGTGCCCTACGGCGAGTTCGTCGCCTGCGCGCGGGAGCCGCTGATCGGCTGCGGCGGCCACATGGCGTGAGGCCCCCATTTGCGGATTGGCCGTTCACTTCATACAATGGCCGGACCATGCGCCGTCTCAAGAGCTTCCTGCTGATCCTCGTCGCCCTCTGGCTGCCGCTCCAGGCCGCCGCGGCGTGGACCATGCCGCTCTGCCGCCATGCGGCGGAGCGCGAGGCGCAGCAGGCCCAGGCGGCGCACGCCCACTGCCACGAAGGCATGGCGGCGGCGGACGATGCCCCCGCGCCGGCCGCCGACCTCGGCTGCGACAACTGCGGCATCTGCCACCTGACCAGCGCCGGCTACATGCCGTCGGCCGCCTCCCATGCCGTTCTGCCCGTCGCGCCCGTGCTCGTGGCGCGGCAACCGGCTGCCCCGCCGAGCCATATCGGCGAACCGCCGCAGCAACCTCCCAGACGTTCGTGACCGCATCCACGCTGGCACCGTTCCGCCAGCGCCGAGTTTCCGTTCACCCGTTCTGGAGATTGCCATGAAATCCGTTTTGCGCCTGCTCGCCGTCGCGAGCCTGTTGTTCCCCGTTTCCCTCATCGCCGCCGATGATCTGTCCGAAGGCACGGTGAAGAAGATCGACGCGCCGAGCCAGCGCGTCATGCTCGCCCACGGCCCGATCGCCAACATCGGCATGGCGCCGATGACCATGATGTTCAAGGTCAAGGACCCCGCCATGCTCAAGCAGCTCAAGGACGGCGACAAGGTACGCTTCCGCGTCGAGGACGTCGGCGGCGAATACACCATCGTCCGCATCCAAGCGGCGAAGTAGCCATGCGCCCCCTGCCCCTGCTCGCGGCGGCCGTCCTGGCCGCCGCCGGCGGGTTGGCGCACGCGGCGGCGGAGCAGGCGGTCGGTGGCGACGTCGACAGCCTGCTCGTCCTCGCCCGCGAGCGCCATCCCGAGTTGGCGGCGATGCGCCACGAGGCGGATGCCGCCGCCGCGCGCGTCGAATCCGCCGGCGCGCTGCCCGACCCGATGTTCGGTGTCGAGCTGCGCGACTTCACCAACGAAAGCGGCATGAACGCGGACAGCGCCAACCTGCTGCCGGCGCGCGTCGGCGCGACGCGCTACGCGGTCACGCAAAGCCTGCCCTGGTTCGGCAAGCGCGAGCTGCGGCGCGACATCGCCGCCGCCGAAGGCGCGGCGGCGCAGGGCCGCGCGGCCGCCACCTGGGCCGACCTCGCCTGGCAGATCAAGCAGACCTACGCCCAGCATTACCTGCACATGGCGAACCTGCGCTACGGCCGCGAGAATCTCGGCCTGCTCGACCAGCTCGGAAAGATCGCCCAGGCGCGCTACGCCAACGGCCTCGCGCCGCAGCAGGACGTGATCCGCGCCCAGACCGAGCGCACAGCCCTGGCCGGCGAGCTGGCCACGGTCGAGGGCGAACACGAGCAGACGGCGGCGCGCCTCATGACGCTGCTCGGCCGCCCGGCCGGCGTGCGTCTCGCCGCGCCGGAACGCCTGCGCGGCCAGCCGGCGCCCGCGCAGCTCGATGCCGCGGCGCTGGAAGCGCGTCTCGCCGAGCGCAATCCGCGCCTCGCAGCCGACGCCGCGCGGATCGAGGCCGCCGAGAAGGGCCGCGCGCTGACGTATCGCGAGCGCTATCCGGACGTGAACGTCGGCGTCGCGGCGATGCAGGAGCGCAACCGCGTCGCCAGCTACGACCTGATGTTCGAGATCAACATCCCCCTGCAGCAGGACAGCCGCCGCGCGAAGGAGCGCGAGGCCGAGCGCATGCTCGACGCCGCGCGCGCGCGCCGCGAGGCGACGCTCAACCAGATTCGGGCGGAACTCGCCGAAAGCCTGGCGGCGTTGCACGCGGCGCGGCGCGTCGAGGATCTCGCCAGCACGAGCCTGCTGCCGCAGGCCGAGCTGACGCTGCAAGCCGCGCTGGCCGGCTACGAGACGGGCAAGGTGGACTTCGCCGCCGTGCTCGACGCCCAGCGCCAGATCCGCAAGGCCAAGGAAGACCTGGTGCGCGCCCGCGTGCTGCAGGAAATGCGCCGCGCCGACATCGAGCGCGCGATCGGAGAAGAACTATGAATGCGAACACCCTCATCGGCCTGCTGATCGTGGCGGGCCTCGCCGCCGGTGGCGGCTACTGGCTCGGCAGCCAAAAAGTCGGCGCTGGCGACACGGTGGCCGCCGCCGCGCCCGGCGGCAAGAAGCTGCTCTACTACCGCAACCCGATGGGCCTGCCCGACACCTCGCCGGTGCCGAAGAAGGATTCGATGGGCATGGACTACATCCCCGTCTACGAAGGCGAAGAGGAGGATGGCGGCAACGCCGTCAAGATCGGCACCGCCAAGGTGCAGAAGCTCGGCGTGCGCGTCGAGG